>JADGEC010000101.1 GCA_016744575.1 Sulfurimonadaceae bacterium
TATAACATGAAAGCGGATGTGAAGTTCACGGTGATGTTGATCGTCTATGTGCAGTTGGCGTTCTCGATCATCGGTTATCAGTTAAAGGAAGCAGACAACGTGATCTCGCTTATCTTGTTCGGGACACTCTTCTTCATCTTCTTGAACCTTTTTGATCAGCGGATCCGTAAGCGTAAGAGAAGAAGAGGAAAGAACAAAGACAGGCGTAGTGGAGATAATAAGTAGAGAAGAGGACTTCTCTACTTATTATAGCTGCTCTTTAGTCTTTTCTGCGATATCCGTTCGACCATAGATGCGAGTCATCCCTAATAGGTCTTTAGCTACATCTTCTGAGAGCGCCTCTTTTGAAAATCGCCACTGCCAGTTCCCACTTGAGGTGCCCGGTCGGTTCATACAGGCTTCACTCCCCAGACCAAGTAGGTCCTGTAGCGGAAAGATCGCGATCGCAGCGACTGATGAGAAGGCAGCACGGATCATATCCCTATGGATGATAGCTCCATCTGTGTTTAGATAACGTCGGGTGAAGTCTTTGACCGTCTCTGGTTGCTGCTCCCACCATCCAACGACGGTGTCATTATCATGGGTCCCGGTGTAGATGACCTGATTTTGTAGGTGATTGTGCGGTAAGAACGAAGAGATGTTGATCCCCTCCTCATCGACTGCCTCAAAGCCAAACTGCAAGACAGCTAGCCCCGGGAAGCCAAGCTCCTCAAGCATCTGTGTCACATCTTCGGTGATGACACCTAGGTCTTCAGCGATGATCGGCACATCACTGTCCAGTTCACGCGCTATCGTATGAAAAAGATCCGTACCCGGTCCATCTTTCCATTTACCATTGATGGCAGTCTCCTCATCGGCAGGGATCTCCCAGTAACCGGCAAAACCTCTGAAGTGATCGACACGGATATGGTCGAACATCGAAGCGAGCAGTTCAAAACGTTTTACCCAGAAGGAGTATTTCTCTTTTTTAAGCCTTTTCCAGTCAAAAAGTGGATTACCCCAGCGCTGTCCAGTCTCGCTAAAATAATCAGGTGGTACTCCTGCGACGACCTTCGGCTGGCCTTTTCTATCTAGTTGAAACCACTCCGGATGGCTCCAGACATCGCTGGAGTCATGGGCGACAAAGATCGGGATATCACCAATGATCTCGATCCCCTGTTCTGTCGCATACTCATGTAATCGATGCCACTGATCGAAAAAGAGGAACTGGATGAAACGGTGCAGTTCGATCTCCTCTGCAAGAAGTGCTGAGTATTTGGCGAGTGTCTTACGTCGACGTTTTATCAGCTCTGGTGACCATTGAGTCCAAGGTTCGCTGTGATGGTACTCTTTAAGTGCGGCGAAGAGGACGAAATCTTCAAGCCACTGCTCATGTTCTGTACAAAACTGCTCATATCGGGCTGCGATCTCTATTGGACTCTCAGACAGAAAGTTCTCATGGGCTTTTTTTAGCAGGCCCTGTTTATAAGTGATGACATTAGAAAAATCTACATGCTCAGAGGGAAATGCTTTTTTTAAAAAAGCATCATCTTCCAAAAGACCATCTGCGATAAGTAGGTCGGGACTGATAAGCATAGGGTTTCCGGCAAATGCGGAAAGCGACTGATAGGGAGAATCACCGTATCCGGTCGGTCCCAGTGGAAGCATCTGCCAGACACGCTGTCCAGATGTGTGAAGAAAGTCTATGAACGCATAGGCTTCAGGTCCGATATCACCGATCCCCCAATCGCCTGGGAGTGAGGTAGGATGGAGTAAGATGCCGCTTGTACGTTGTGTTGTCATGTGTGTTTAGCCTCTATTGAAGGTGGTTTGTTTTAAGGACCGGTCTACTATCTTTGATCGTATGATCCGTGTCCAAATGTGGAATAATTGCGTATTATACATATTTCTATGCTCAATCGCATCACTTCTTATAGTCCCCATCTTCTCCGGCGTCTTTTTTTCAGGGTCGGGTCATCATCGAGCCACGCAGTAAAGAGTCTGAAACCCAAGGCCAAGACCACAGAACCTACAAATAGACCAATGATACCTGCGAGCATCAGACCACCTATAGCACCAAGCAAGATGACCAGCATCGGGATGTCGACGCCACGACCAAGTAGCATAGGTTTTAAGAAGGCATCACTCATACTGACAAAGATAGACCAGACTAAGAAGATGATAGCTGGAGCAGTGCCTGTATAGTAGAAGACATAAGCTGCGATCGGTCCAAGGATCAAAAGTAATGGAAGCTGGATGATCGCCACGAAAAAGACCAGCAGTGAAAGTAGTCCTGCTGCGGGCATATCGATAGCGATCAAGCCCATAGCAGTAAGGACTGCCTGGATCAGTGCGATACCCAGGACTCCTTGGACGACACTACGGATCGTTGCCGCTGAGAGTGCAGCCCAGTCCTGACCTTTCTCTCCAAAGATACGTCTTGCAATACTATGAGAGGCTTTGACACTTCCTTCACTGTTAGCTAAAAAGATGCCCGAGATGATCAGTGCTGCGACAAACTGCAACACACTTGTAAGTCCGCTTCCCAAAGCCCCAAGTAGCGTTGCTCCGGCTGCCTTCAACTGTGGGGTATACTGTGCGATGACGGTCTCATGGTTGACTGAAGCTAGAAACCAGGTACTATCGACTCTTGGACCTATCAGGGGGATGGTAGCGACGAACTCCGGAGGTGGCGGGATGTGCAGTGAGCCCTCTTCAAGTGACTGTGATAACTCCGTCACGTTCTCTATCATAGATTCTGAAAGTATCACAGTAGGTATAATGAGTACGATGAGTGCGACGACCGTAAAAAGTGTTGCAGCCAGGGTCCGACGACCACCAATGATATTTTCCACTTTTAAGATCAGTGGCGCAGCTGCGACAGCGATGATGACACCCCATAATACGGGAATGATAAAAGGTCGCATGATCAGATAGGACAAGATGACCAGTACCAAGATCAGGCCTATGCGAATAGAAGCTTCGACAGCATTCTTTATAAAGAGATCGTCGGTGGTATTAACTGGCATCGTATGTACTTGAATGTCTTTGTATAGTCATGTCTATTCCTACTGATCTGTGTTATTGTGTCTCAAGACGTCAGTGATCATATCCCGATCAGGGTTTGATCGACCTGAAACAGCGTCCCTTACTGGCCCCTGTTATCACAAGCTTCTACTGCTCTCTCAAGTCCTAAGATAAGGGACTACTTGGACGTACGATAGCTACTTTCTAATACATGTGATGGCTATTGTATTTGTTTTTATTATTACTTTTCATCAGAGATGTCATATCCATGACAGCTGATAGCTATCTACATTAAAGAGATCCAAGAAAATATGGATGAACTACAAAGAGTAGTGTGATCTCTGAACGACTCTAAAAAAAGTCCTCTTAATACAGGATGAGTATAGATGCCATCCGAAAAGTTTTAGATATAGCCTTAGAAGGGTTGTTCTATCATCACCCACATCGTCGATCCCTCATCACCAAAGGCCATCTCAAAACGAATCGGCATCTTTGCGGCAAGTGCGCGGACACTAAAACCGACATCATACTTCATATCACTTAGTAGGGTCCCCACATCATACTCCGGTGCTACCCGACCAGCTTCTGCGAAAAGAACGGTCTGAAACCAGTCTATGGGTATGGGGTTCCATTTCTGGTCACGCATCGGATTGAGTGATGGGATGATACGGTACTCAGCAGCAAAATAGAGTGCTGCTTTATCGTTGAAACGGTTAGAATCATAGGCGCGCATACGGTTCCAACCACCCAAGCGTGCTCCCTCCCACATCGGTGGCTGGTGGGCATCGAAGATAGCATTGGGGTTTGAAGAGTCAAGCTTTTTAGACTTGTCCCATGAGGGTGAATACGCTGTCCAACTGTTAAAAGCGATGACGTTCTGACGTGTCCAGCTAAAGTTATCAAACTCAAAATAGTGCGAGTATTTCGCTTCAAGCGAGTTCCAGCTCTGAGAAGAGTTTCCCCAGCCAAAGTCACTGGAGAGTTGGGCTTTGAAGTCATAACCTCTTGATGGGTTATCTGGATAGTCAGTGTTGTCATGTTCAAGATAGAGTCTCAGACCATTCGTATTTATACTTGGTTCTTCTATGAGTCTGTCTGCCGTCCATTTGGTGTAAAAGAGTTCGGTACCGAAGATGGTCTGACCCGTCACAAATGGTCTGCCGCCACCGACGTCATCACGGTTGACCGGGATGCCACGTCGCATCTTGATGACCGGCAAGACTTCATCTTTACTCTCTCCTAAAGGCAGGACATAGCGAAAATCGACCTTCATCCAATTGTTATACCCCTGGGTCTTAAATGGTGTCAACTCACCGGGTTCCTCAGGCTCCAGTTCTCTTTCTGAGTCGTGACCTCCATCAAGATAGAGGCGCTGGTTTGGATAGTAAGCGTAAGAGCCCAGCATAGTAAGAAACATACGTTTAGAAAAAGAGGGTCTATAGCCAGTTATACCAAGAAAGATACCACTGGTACGGGCTTCATCATCTTTGATGTTTTGTTCATCATAGAACTTCGGCACCTTTTGACTCTCACCTACAAAGGCACTGGCGACAATAGTCATCTGCGGCTGAAAAAAGCCGTTGAAAATACCGACTAGACCGGTCGTAAGGCCCATACTCTCAGAGCTAAAAAGGTAAGGTAGGGCTATCCACGAAGACTGTTTTTTAGAGGCATTGATATCTTCGATGATAAACTCACTAGCTGATACAGATAGTGGATAGAGAGTGATGGCAAGGATGACAGAGAGCTTGCTAAAATAGTCAGTACTCTTTCGATGTTTAAGTCCGGGTCTTGAGAAGATGATATCACTTCCTCCCTTGACGATAATAGCGGTTCAGGTCATATAGGCCTGCCTGTAGAGGGTCAGCTTTGTTAAGATGTTCCTGAAACCAGTCATAAGTCTCCCAGAAATCATCGTCTGCACGGTTGACAAAAAATTTATTGATCTTAGCGATGTAGACATCACTGCCATCAAAGTTTGCTATCAGGTCAAAAAAGTCCGGTAGGTCTTTATAGTGGATCTGACCAAAGGCATTCGGATAAGAGCCAATGGAGTAGGGTACGAAGTCTATGGTATCTTTCGTACTGTCACGCTGCTTTTCACCATTAAAGAGTGAATTGACATTGTCATGCCATCGGTTGACTACCAGTGATGTGACATAGTCCTCCTCACCAGGTATGATGATGCGCAGGTGCATCAGGTTGATGCCATGATCGACGATATGTGTCATAAAACCTGTTCCCGGTGCAGTCAGAGAACGTGCTCCATCTTTGAGGTCTTCGACACTGTCAAAACGTTCTGGCATCTTTGGCGGCACCTGCCCCTCACTATAGTAGTTGATATCATCAAAGTCAATATTGGTCTCTTTGAGGATGTGTTCATTGACCACCTGCTCAATAAACTCACCTCTTGGATGTTCGGAAGTGTAGTCGATCTGCGTACCTCGAAACATCAAACGTTTGTCAAGACCTTGCATCTCACTATCGCCGATATACCATGATTTGAACATCGGAAGACGTCTCTCCTCTGGCATATAAGAGATAAAGTTAGCTTCTCCTTCGATACGTAGAAAGTCCATATAACGTCTGATATTTGTTTGATGTGAGACATTGCCGTAGATATCATATCCGGCTACCAGTGCGTAGTAGATACGCTCAAACTGAGGATAATCGATCACCCATGCGGTTCGTGGAAGTTCTCCGACCACACCACGCTGTACAGAGGCACTGTTAAAGTGACGGTAGACGGTCAGAAGTGGTGCATCTTTGGCAGTCTCGCCTTTCCAGATCCCTTCAAGTCCAAGACCATCAGGATAGGTCTCATCATATAGTTTCTGCTTGGCATCGAAATAAGCGCCGTATTTCTTTCGGTACTTGTCACTAAAGGTCTTCCAGACAGCTCGGTCATTGGTCTCAATAGGCATCTGAAGGTTGCCGGCCTGCCGCATCAGGAAACCTGGCTGCTGGACAGAGATGTCATACTCGGGGTCTTGGAACATCACCCAGAAATGGTCGTGGATGACATTAAGTGCCATCTGTCCGCGGCAGACAGGACCACGGATAAAGGTCATGACGATGTAGTGACTGTGATCGAGTAGGAACTGGTAACGTGATCTTACCGGTATTTGAAAAAATGAGACAAAGGGATTGGCACTCATCTTAGTGTCATAACCGACGAGATGAGGCTTCTCCATCCATGTCGGTTTGATGAAAAGTTCATTGAGACGTTTGAGTCTGGCATCATCGAACTCGAGGACCATATGGGTCTTATGTACGATCGTCGAGTGGATCCGACGGAAACGGTAGGTAAAGGCAACGACCGGGTCATCAAAAGGACGCAGGGTTGGTATAGTCTCTATGGGCTGTGGTTTCGGGGTAGATGACCTTACGAGCTCATAGAACTCATCTGGAGCGGTATTGAAATTGATGTGTGCAAGGTAGTAGTGCTCATAAAGATAGCGAGCAGTCACCGCATGTTTTGGGTCGGGAGCATTTAAGAACGTCTCCCACTTCTCTATTTCGACTTTCGCTTCGCTGCTTGGTGATGTAAGCTTTTTCTGCTCTTCATCCGTCGGGCCGTGCGCACCCTGCTGTAGCCACTGGGCTAGTGTCTTATGTTCATCGGCTTTAAGTGCAGGTAGTCCGTATGGCATACCGTGATTTGGTTTCTCTTCAAGATACTCACCCATCTCCTCGCTGTTACGAGGGCACATCCACTCCTCCTCTTCAGGAGCATATGCGCCGATGACTTCCGGGTTTTTTCTTTTGTCTTCTAACATATGCATCATGATAGAGTCATTATGGGTGATATTGCTATCTGGGCTATCTGTCAATGAGAAGAAATCTTTTTTTCTCCACTCATCTGTGTTCTTGGCATCGGTGAAAAGACGTGTCGGGTCGATGGCACTTAGTCTCAGCGCATCATAGACCAGGTCTTTACTTCCGCCGCGATCAATACCCTCATAAGAGCTGAACTTTGCTTGACAAGGTGAGTTGTAACAGGAGTGACAGGAAACACAGCGGCTGTCCAGGATGGGTTTTACCTCAGCGAGGTAGTCGATCTTCTTCTGACTAGGTGCGACCATCACTGGAGCGGGTGCGGGGGTACTACAGCCCGAAAATAGCAGGTATGCTGCTGTCAATACTAATATATATATCTGTCTCATGCTTTTCTCTCTTGTCTTTTGTGGTGATATTGTGCTCATATCACGATCTGTGCAATTGTAGCAAAAATAGATGCCTGCTACAAATGAAAAGCTTATTGATCAAAGTACTGGGGAAAGGGTGTGTTTGGAGGGCTTTGATATTGATAGAATAGCGTTAGAGGACGAGCTGATGAAGATAAAGACGAAGAGTTGGGATGATGTCGTTGATAGAGACTCTACCAATCTTTCATCTTTTCGTATCCACACTTGTCCTTTAATAGGGATCTGATAGGCCCTTTCTAATAGCATGATGACTCTCTTTACTCAACGACTGCACCCTCAGTGATCGCGACCTCATCTCCCCACTCTATCAACTGTTCAAATATCGGTATCAGTCTTGCGCCTCTCTTCGTGATCGTATACTCGACCTTGGGTGGTACGACTGGGTAGACCTTTCTACTGATCAACTTGTCTTTCTCAAGTTCTCTGAGTGTCTGAGTCAACATCTTTTGCGTGATCTTTCCTAGTTTTTTTCTTAGTTCTCCATATCTAAGGGTCCCATCTTGCAGATACCATAAGACCATGCCTTTCCATTTGCCACTTATTAGGTCCAGAGTAAAGCTAAAAGCACAACTATACTCTTTCTCATCATATCTGATCCGTACCACATAGTATCCTTTTAGTATGTATATATCATTTTAGGTAGTTCTTGACATTATGTCATATATAGACTAAAGTTCTACTAACGATTATTAAAAGGATATACGGATGAAAAGTAAGTTTTTAGAGGCGATGATGTTCAGACACGCCACAAAAGCCTTTGATAGTTCAAAGAAGATCAGTGACGGTGACTTTGAAGAGATCTTGGAAGCAGGGCGCCTAAGCCCAAGTTCATTCGGCTTTGAGCCATGGAAGTTTGTGATGGTCCAGGATGAAGCACTGCGAGAAAAGTTAAAAGCATTCTCATGGGGAGCGCAGGGAACACTGCCAACGGCAAGTCACTTCATGATCATCCTGGCGAGAAAGAAGAAGGGGATGATCTATGACAGTGAATACGTTAGACATATGCTTAGTGATGTCAAACAGCTGCCAGAGGATGTCGTCGAACTCTATGGTGAGTTCTATGAGAAGTTTCAAAAAGAGGACTTCGACCTTTTAGACAGTGATAGGACACTTTTTGACTGGGCGACTAAACAGACCTATATCGCACTGGCAAATATGATGACAGGAGCTGCTTATATGGGAATAGACTCTTGTCCTATGGAAGGCTTTGATGCTGCGCAGATGGAGACGTTCCTAAAAGATGATCTGAACATCGATACTGAAGAGTTCGGTGTCTCTGTCATGGTCGCATTTGGTTATAGACAAGACGAACCAAGAGATAAAAGTAGACAGGATATCAAAGCTGTCACCGCTTGGTACTAAAAGACTAAAGAGTTTTAACAAAGGAAAAGAACATGGCTAAACTGACTATCATCGCAAACATCACTGCAAAAGCAGATAAGATCGACTTGGTAAAGGCTGAGCTTTTAAAGCTTATAGATGTGACCCGTGCAGAAGAGGGTTGTATAGATTACGATCTTCATCAGGACAATGAAGACCCAGCGCACTTTATGTTTTATGAGAATTGGGAATCAAGAGAGCTTTGGCAGATACATATCAACAATAAGCCTTTACAAGACTACTTGGCAGCGACAGCAGATGCTGTCGAAGTGTTTGTCTTGAATGAGATGTCTCACATCGCGTAGAGGATCTCAAAAGATGCACTTATGACTGAAGGTGCTATTGCGGCCCCGCAGATAGAGAGATGGGTAAGGCCCAAGAAGGAGTCAAGATGAGTGGACATATCATCCAAGACGGTTTTAAGTCTATAAATCGAGGATATGACTCTGTGTTCGCAGAACTTACTGATGAGTTTTCGGATGCATTCAGCAAGTATTATGACAATGATATAGATCAGTTTTCCTCACCTCATCATGATGCGTTAGACTTACAAGGATGCGAAACAATAGTATGTGTCATCGAAATACTTTAGATCAGACTTCATAGACATACTATCTTGGTATCCAGGAGTGACAGATGTTTTTCAATAGTGCAGTAGCATATCCAGGTCTATGTACTCAAGCTTATAGATGAACTGATCGATCACTCTTCTGGAGATCTGTTCTTACAAGCCAACTGTTGTGCCTGTTATATAGATCATGTGAGCTTTGTACTCAGTGATATGTATATATTGTTGGATGTACTTGCTTACATCTCGCTTTTCTAATATATTAACAACAAATATATGATAAAGAGACCTTGGATATTGTTTGTGTTTAGCCTGTCTTTATTTTGCTAGATCCTTCTCATTCCTTCAGTTATTAGTCGATGTGATAGATAGAGTACCTATTATATAATTTAATATTACATAAATATGTTATTATATATGTTGAAAATAGGGGGCTATCATGCAAATCTCTACTCGCATTGTCTTATTGGTCATCATCTCTGTCTTAGGTATCGGTACTGGTTTGACAGTCACATCGTTTTATTATCAAGAAAAAAGTTCCAATGCCTTTCTTGCGAAGTTTGAACGATCAGCTTATGAGACACGGACGACAGAACTAAAAAATGAAATAACTGTGATCATGGGTACTATTCAGGCGATATATGACCAGGGGAAAGCGAAAGGGATCGATGATAGTGTCATACAGTCTCAGATCAAAGAGATCTTTAGAGATATTCGTGTCTTCAAGGACCGAAGCGGGTATATCTTTATCTATGATTTTGACGGTAAAGTCGTTCTTTACCCATTAAAACCTGAACTTGAAGGACATGATAAGCTATCTGTTCAAGACAGCAATGGTAAATATCTCATCAAAGAATTGATTCAAGCTGCCAAAAGTGGTGGTGGTGTAGTGAAATACTTCTTTCCCAAGAGTAAAGGGGGTGACCCCATGCCTAAAGTCAGTTATGCAGATGGGTTTACCCCGTATGGCTGGATGGTAGGGATGGGTGTCTATATCGACAATATAGAAAAAGAGGTCGATCTTGTCAGGGCTGAGATCGCAAGCAATACAGAAGAAAAATATCTTGGTTTTGCCATTATCGCAGTATTGATGATCATAGCTATTATCTTAGTCTCAATATTACTCATACGTATGAAGATAGTCACACCACTTAGGTATCTTATAGATCGTACTGAGGATCTGGCTTCTGGTGAAGGAGATCTGACTAAGACATTAGAGATAAAAGGACGTGATGAGTTGGCGGACGTCTCATCACAGGTCAATATGTTCATTGAAAAAGTACGTCTACTGATAGCGGATGCCAAAGAGATGTCTGATGAGAACTCGTCAGTCGCACATCAATTATCTAGTACCTCACTACAGACAGGTCGACGCGTTGAAGAGTCGACTGATATCGTCAATGCTACGACTCAACAGTCTGAAGCGATACATACTTCTATGAAAGAAGGCATCGATGAGGCACAGGTACGAAAAGACGGGATCGTCGCTGCCAGATCGGATCTTGATGATGCAAATAACGCGATCTTAGATCTCACCGAACAGATCCAGCGAAGTGCTGAGACAGAGGCCGAGTTGTCACAGAGGATCGATCAGCTTAGAGAAGAAGCCTCCCAGGTAAAAGATGTCTTGACTATCATCGGTGATATTGCCGACCAAACGAACCTATTAGCATTGAATGCTGCTATAGAAGCAGCACGCGCGGGTGAACATGGCCGGGGTTTTGCTGTCGTGGCCGATGAGGTCCGAAAACTTGCAGAACGGACGCAAAAAAGTCTTATTGATATCAACTCGACGATCAATGTGATCTTACAGTCCATAACCGAGTCAAGTGATGTCATGGGAAAAAATGCAAAGCATGTCGAAGGACTTGCCACTATTGCAAGAGAGGTCGAGACAAAGATCGGACGTACTTTCTCTGTCATCACAGATGCGACTGCACTTGCTGATACGACGGTCGAAGGATACATAGAAAATGTCAAGAAGTTGGAAGTGATGCTTGAAGGTATCCATCAAATCAATGGGATATCTGCGGAGAACTCCAGAAGTGTCGAAGAGATCGCGGCAGCTTCCGATCATTTAAACAAGATGACCGAGTCGCTTAACAGTAAACTCTCACAATTCAAGACTTAAGAGCTGCGATGATCATGATCGGAGCATCGACAGGCGGCCCTGGACATCTAAAGTATATCTTTGAGAAGCTTTCCGGTGTACGCTTACCACCTGTGGTCATCGCACAACACATGGATGCTAACATCATCCCCAGTTTCGCATCACATCTAGGTAGCTCATCTCAGCGAAGCATACATCTAGTCACAAAAAAGACGACTATCTCATCAAGTGGTCTGTATGTCTGTCAACATAGCTCAAGATTCTCCCTTTTATCCGGAACAATAGAGTTAGCAGTCGATGTTGCGTCACATTTTCCTTATAACCCTTCGATCGATACACTTTTTACTTCTGCTGCTGCATTGACAGACCGTACACCACTTATGGCGATCTTATTGACAGGGATCGGTGATGATGGGGCTGAAGGACTTTTTCAGCTCTATAAAGTGGGTGCCGAGTGTATTGCAGAAAGTGAGGAGAGTGCCATTATCTATGGGATGCCTAAAAAAGCGTTAGAGTATAACCCGGCTGTCTTGGTCCATTCACTTGATGAGATCGTTGAGAAGGTCCGTGAGTTTGGAGCACGACATGTGGTTTAGAAAAGAAAAAAGCAGAGAAGATGACAGAGAAAACGAGCGACCTCATACTTTTGACTCTGTAGGGCTTGACCCACTTTTGGCTTATGTCCTTGAGCTTAGTGGGGTCGATCACATCAGTAACAGAGATGTGATGAGACCAAGGATCAAGTTATTTTGTGAACGAAGAGAGATCGTGAGTTTTGTCGAACTTCTTGAGAAGATCAAGGTAGACAGATCATTATGGCAGGGACTTCTCAACCTATTAACAGTCAATGAGACCTATTTCTTACGCGAACAGAGACAACTCGACAATGCAGTCTCTTTTAGTCGTGAGCAGAGTGGTCATATTGATGTGCTTTGTGCCCCTTGCGCTAGTGGAGAAGAGATGTACTCCTTGGGAATATTGTTGTCTGATGGTCATGTCGGTCATAAAGATGTCTCTATCAAAGGTATCGATATTAATTCAGAGGCGATCAAGATAGCAAAAGATGGGGTCTACTCGCAACGTGCTGTACATCGGGTCAGATCTCAGCAGCTACAACAGCATTTTATAGAGAGAGAGTCTCAATATCAGATAGAACAAGGACATCTCTGTCCTATGGAGTTTCATGTCATGAACATATTTGAGCCAGCCTTCGATGATCTAGGTACTTTTGATATCATATTTTGTCGAAACATGCTTATCTATTTTGATGAACAGCACCGAGTAAAGGCCATAGACCAGCTTTCTAAACGGCTACGACCTAACGGACGGCTCTATCTTGGGCATGCTGACCTTGTTCCAAAGATGACATCACTGAAAAAAGTCTATGATGGTCAGACGAGTTATTATATTCATAGCGAGTAGATGATAAATGACATCTTTGTAAAAGGTAGAAGAGATAACGCATACGTCCTATAAGTGGATAGTTGATAAGCAGTTGGTCCTGTCGCTGGATAAAACGGTCATAGATAAACAAGATGACA
>JADGEC010000102.1 GCA_016744575.1 Sulfurimonadaceae bacterium
TGGCTGTCGCTGTATCGTGATCTCTTCATAGAAAACTCCTATTCATAGTATATGAGAATTCTCTACTTTTGGAAAGGCTTACTTTTCGGGAGGATTACCTGATGATCTATTAAAAGATGCAACACATATGAAATTTCTCTGATGTATGATTACTCTAGTGTGCTCTACTATTCAAGGAGCTCAGACAAGCTCTTATCTACCATGACAGACCTGTGACCTTAAGGAAAGTAAATGTTTACTGCTCTGGGAAACATATCATTTGACAAGCTACTTATGAGCTTATCAGAAGCATCTGTATATATACGGATCTTGGATGTCAGTATGACAGATACACCATCAAAGATCATCGTAGAGAAGACACTGTCTAATATCACGATAAGCAAAAAAGATCCTCAGCCTTTAGCATTCTCTATTCACTGCCCTACTCTTGATGCCCAACATCAGTATGTGATAGATGTCCATGTAGATAGAGATAGTGATGGAGAGGTCTCAGTAGGTGACCTCATCACTATGGAAAGCTACCCGATCACTTTATCCAGTGCGGATCTCCAGATCGATGTGAAAGTGCTGCCCGTCCAATACAGTACCGATGCTTCTTCTGCTGATTTATAACAACCCATCGTTTGAACTGCTAATTGACTGCGGCACTCAACCTCAATAGCATAGTCAACGGAATTATGACCAATGCTGTCAAATACTCTACGCAGTAAAGAGTTCTCATTACCTTGAAAGCTAGGCTCTTTTTATACTACCTCGTAAGAAGTACTTAAAGATCTCTGTAGAAAAAGGATATTAAGATGGAGGATCTTCAGATACTAGATGCGCTTTTACGAGAAAGAGTCGCTGATTGCTTTAAGTCTAATAAATGTAGACCACTCGACCCCATAATACACTCAAAAAGTAGGATCAGTTGATTCAGTTTTTTTATTCCGATCTGTTAGAGTAGAGACAGAGCATAAAACAGTACATCATTTGAGATTTTCACGCTCTTTAGAGAGATCAATAGTGCGGGATCTAGTGCCATAGACGACTGACATCAAAGAGCGGGCATCTCAATATAAAATAAGTATTGCTAATAACATGATAGAATCGGAAAAAGCCTAAAAAAAGATGCTATAACATCTTATGGATTTAGACTACTTATGAAAAAGGAAAAGTCATGCCCGCTAAAAAAGATCTGACATTCTATAACCTAAGAGAGAGAAGGTGGCTTACACGTCTAGATAGAGCTTCCATTGTCGGTCATACTACTTCAACGAACACAAAACTATGGATGAGGTTCAAAGGGAAGGGAGAGTATCTGATCGTCATCTCTGAGACTCCATTACATGGAGAGGTCAGTAAGCCTCCAAAAGAGTCTGACGGTCAATGGAGTCTCTTCAATAATAGAGTCCCGTTATCTGCAGCAATCAAGACTACGGTCAATGGCACAACAGACTTTACCTATGTACTTGACACTGAAGTCCAGCCGCAGATAGCAGACCTCATCCCTGAGACAAGATACTATTTCGGAGCTTTCAATCTTCAAGAAAAGGTCTGGGAACTTGGTATCGAGAGAGCACATACGTTTATGACGCTGCCTGAGAACAGACCAGGACCATGGGACATAACATTCGGCTTATATAGTTGTCATATGCCTTTTGACCCAAAAAACCCGTCTAAAGCCGATGCAGGGATGTGGGACCTGATGGAGAAAGAGTTACAGTTTTCCAAAGCCCGTTTTGTCATTGGCGGGGGCGATCAGGTCTATGCTGACGGAGTCGATCATCTCAATATCTGGAAATGGCTTAAAAAAGTCAAAGATGACGATCCTTCCATTGAAGACATGCTTTCGTGGTATCGAGATATCTATAGAGGGTATTGGGGTTTTACCGGTGTACAGGCTGTCTTTAGGCAGTTTCCTAACTATATGACCTGGGATGATCATGAGATCATGGATGGATGGGGTTCTTATACGAAAGATGAACTCTCAAATGAACTCGATACGATCTTTGAATGGGAAGACAAGAAAAAAAATCTGAGACTGGCAGATCGTATGTTCAAAGCAGCGACGCATGTCTATAAAGAGTATCAGCATTCACATAACCCAACTGCTCCTATAGAACGCAAAGATGCTGATTGCTATGACTATAGTTTCTCAAACTGCGGCTCAGACCACTATGTCCTGGATATGCGGGCAAAACGTGATTTTCAACAGGATCATAAGATCTTGGGTAGTAAACAACTTAAGCGCTTTAAACGTTGGTCTAAAGAGCTTGCGAGAAGCGAGAACGATGGACCTATCTTTATCACCTCGACTGTCCCGATGGTCCATCTAAAGGACTTTGTCGCAAATGTACTTGATTGGCTGCCTGTCTTTGGTGCCAGAGATGATGTCAGAGACCATTGGGCTCATGCGATGCATGGAACAGAGTTCAATAAGATCCTGACAACAATATTCAAGTCCTCTCATCAGACGAAGAGACCTATTGTGATACTTAGCGGCGATGTCCATATCGGCGCGGTCTTTCGACTCTTTTGTGATAATAAGAAATATGCAGATGCCAAAGTGTTTCAACTGACATCCAGTGCGATAACCTATGCCGCCCTTGGCCCGCTAAAGATGGGTCTGCTGGCAAAAGCCACCGCAGAGACCGGGATAATAGGCCCGAAAAAAGATGTCAACAGTCCTAAAAAGAGCAATACCTTTAGTTTTAAAAAGCATCTGGTCTTTCCCCAGTATAATTTTGCCTTGATAAACTACAAGACTGATGGAAAGATTACGACAAATATTGAGGTCGAATTGGTAGGCAGGTCAGAAGACAGCCGGGTAAAAGAGAGCACGCGTATCGATCTCTTAAGACTTTAGGAAAGATCTTCAGCGTGATGGCAGCTAATCAAATCGATGCTCACCTGCCATCATCTCCACCAGTACCTCATGGACTATCCCGTTAGTAGCCACAAGGATATTCTCATCCAAAGTATACATTTGACCATCAACACGACTCACTTTTCCACCAGCCTCAAGTAGTACTAGAATACCTGCCGAAACATCCCACGGCTTCAGATTTATCTCATAGTAACCGTCAAAGGTCCCTTTAGCAACATAACAGAGATCCATAGCGGCAGAGCCCAATCGTCGGACATCTCTGGTCTCAGGAAGGATGAGAGCCATTGTCTGTAGTACCCACTCTAGGTCTTGCCCTCTGTCGACTTTGGTGTAGGGGAAGCCTGTAGCGATAAGTGAGTTTTTTAGGGTATCGGTATCAGTCACATGGATGCGTTCATCATTGAGGGTAGCACCCTTGCCTGCTTCGGCATAGAAAAGTTCATCGAGAATAGGGTTATAGACTACTCCAGCAACAGGTCGAGCATCTTCCCAAATACCAATAGAGATGGCGCAAAAAGGGATACCATGGATAAAGTTAGTCGTACCGTCTATGGGGTCGATGTAGATAGCCCTGTCCGGATAGGTGATGTTCTCACTGGTCTCCTCACCGACAAGTGTATACTCCGGAAATGCCACAGAGAGACGCTCTTTTAAAAATAGCTCGATCTGTAGATCATACTGTGTGACCAGGTCGATATCACTTTTAAAGGTGATCGATTTACTTTTTTTAAACCCTTCACGAAAAATGACACCCGCTTCTTTTGCGAGCTCTTTTAATACTTCATACTCCATCTCATCCATCCTTGACGCTTAGCTTTGATGATGTATTCTAACATCATTGAGACTGTGAACACTCACAAGTGACAGTTCTTATTCCAATTATCTGATAAATATAAAAGCTTGTTAGTAGGTATGAAGAGTAGAGGTAACAGTTCGCCGTATGGGCGACTGATTACATGGAGTCTTTGGCAGTGATCCCCATCATGGAAAGTCCGGTACGCAAAGAGAGCGCGACGACTAAAAAGAGTTTCAGCATCTTCGCTTCATCTTCGTTTCCGATGATACGGTGATCGTAATAGAACTTATGGAGCCGTGCCGAGAGGCTTTTTAAATAATCAGGAAGCTTCTGTACCTGACGCGAATGAAAAGCGTCATCGATCACTTCCGGAAGCAGTAACGCTTCAAAAAGCAGTGCATCAGCATCTTCGTTCAGACCTAAAAGTCTTGCAGCCATGACCTCATCTAAGTCGAGATCACTTTTAGCAAGTATAGTCTGGATACGCGCATGGGCATAATTGACATAAAAGATAGGATTGGAGCTATCCTGCTTCTTCAATACCTCTACATCAAACTCCAACGGCGTATCGCTCTTCTTCGACGCGAAGATAAAACGTAGGGCATCGGAGCCGATCTCTTCTGAGATATCACTCATCAAGATCACATTACCCGCACGTTTACTCATCTTATACGGTTGGCCCTCTTTTAAGAGACTTACCATCTGAGAAAGCAGGACTTCGAGCTTTTTCGAGTCATGTCCAGAGAACTCTACCGCCGCTTTGACACGCGCGATATAACCATGATGGTCAGCTCCCCAGATGTTGATGTAGTGATCGAATCCCTGCTCGTATTTACGATTATGATAGACGATGTCACCAGCTAGATAGGTAGGACGTTTGTCTTCACGAACGACAACACGGTCCTTCTCATCAGCATGATCAGAAGAGCGGATCCAGAGTTTGCCCTCTTCTTCATAGACACCTTCGCCTATTTTCTCAAGTACACGTTCCCAATCATCATAGAGCGTGGACTCACGGACAAAGGTGTCAAAATGGATGTTAACAGCAGCCAAGTCTTCGACGATCAACTCCATCACTCCATCTTTTGCCCAGAGTGCCAGCTCTGTCTGTCGGCTCTCATCTGTCAAGATGGCAGTTCCAAACTTCTGGACAGCCTCTTCGGCAAGGATAGTCAGATACTCGCCGCGGTAGTACTTCTCCGGCCATTCCACCGTCATGTTAAGTACGGAAGACTGTCCTTCGAGCTGTAAGGAGAGCCCAAGCAGATCGATCTGGTTACCAGCATCATTGACATAATACTCTGCTCTGATGTCGTAACCAAGGCGGCGACCTAGTCGTAGCAGTGTATCGCCGTAGACTGCGCCGCGTGCATGGCCGATATGCAGTGGACCTGTAGGGTTTGCACTGACAAACTCCAGCAGGATCTTATCATTTGCATCAGAGCTGCCAAACTCATCTTCATTTCCCAGTGCCCAGGAAGCATACTCATCGAGAAAAGACTCTGAAAGTCGAAAGTTGATATAGCCCTTGACAGCTTCGACTGCTGAGAAGATATCACTCTCGCCAAATGATGACGCTAGTTCATCAGCAATGATCATTGGGGATTTTCGGAGTTCTTTTGCCAGTGAGAAGGCAATTGGGGTAGCATAATGCCCAAAAGATCGATCTTTGGGCTTTTCTAGGACAACATCACGTTGAAATCTGTCGCGCAACTGCGCCTGAACACGTTGCTTCAAGATCTACGCTTGCTTCTCTGTCTCTTTAGGTGCATCACTCTTCGCACTGTCAGTGGTAGCTTCTACTTTTTTTGCATCGACATCTGCTGATGCTATAGCGTCTGCTTCAGCTTCTGCCGCTTCATCTTCTTTGACAGATTTTTTAAAGTTTCTGATCCCTTGACCCAGGCCTTTTGCCAATTCAGGTATCTTTTTTCCTCCAAACAGTAACAGTACGACTGCTAGTATAAGGACTAGTTCGAGCCCTCCAGGTATCTGAGGCATGGTCTTCCTTTAGTAGACAAAATTTAAGGGGGTAGTATAGCTGTGATTTGCTGTAAATGGGCTGATGGGATGATCGATGAGGAGAATTATTTATATGAGGGCAGATATGAGACAGAGATCGATCCCTGTCTGGTAGAGCAGACTGCACTTACTCGTCAGCTTCCCACTGTTGGATGAACTGACTGATCTCTATACTCGGCTCTTTCAACAGTGCTGCATGAGCAATAGAGACTAGCTGTTTTGCTGCCTTATCAAGGTCATCATTGACGATGATATAATCATATTCACTGATGCGTTGGACCTCACGCTTAGCCATGTGTATCCTGTTCTCGATGATCGACTTCTCATCCGTTCCTCGTGCATATAGACGTCTTTTGAGCTCTTTGAGCGAAGGTGTCGTGATAAAGACCGAAGTAGTCACGTCTCCCAAGCGGTTTTGCACGGCGTCATGGCCCTGAACGTCTATATCGAAGATGACCAGTTTACCTTCACTGAGTGCATTACGGACAGCCTTCAACGAGGTCCCATAATAATTACCATGTACCAATGCATACTCTAAAAAGTAATCCTCTTTGATGTCTTGTTTAAACTCATCCTCACTGATATAGAAATACTCTATCCCTTCAGTCTCGCCCTTTCTTATCGGACGCGTCGTCGTCGAGATTGAGAAATAGTAACTCCCAATATGGTCTTTTATCTTGTTTATCAATGAGCTTTTCCCTGCTCCACTTGGTCCTGACAGTACCAGGACCGCCCCTAGATTTCCTGTTATCCCTTTACTCAATTCGTATCTCCAAACGTGATGTTCACATTGATCTTCATCCCCTGAAGCGCTGCCGCAGAGGAGTCATCTTTAAGTACTTCCTGTAGTGTCTTTGTCAGATCATATAGTGCTTTGACACCATCCTCGCTGCCAGCCACTGACATCTCACCTTCTACTAGACTCTCAAGTCCGTCGACTGTTGCTACTGTCGCTTCTTTCACTTCACCTAGTGCGACCTTTAGATCATGCGTGTTCAGACTATCAAACTCATCAAAGTCCTCAGAGAGTGTGACAGCGACTTCTGGTTCACTCTCCTCACTACTATTGATGATATCTAAAAGTATCTCTTCATCGACATCCTGAGCCAGTTCTTCTTCACTTAATGTGTTTACCGCACTCTCTATCTCATCTTCAAGTGTCCCTATCTCTGCAATATCAAGCTCTTCATCATCAAACTCTAACGCGGTCTCATCAGGAGCTGTGATATCGTCATTGATATCAAAGTCATCAGATGTCTCTATCTCAAAAGCCCCCTCTTCATCTAAGGTCTCGAGAGTCTCTTCTGCAGGCAGGGCATCCTCTAGCTCCTCAATATCAGTAGAGAGTATCTCCTCTTCGAGATCCCCAATATCCGGTTCTGGCTCGATCTCAATACTCTCTTCAGTATCTGTCATAGTCTCGACCATCTCTTCAAGGTCCTCAGGAAGTGTCAACTCCTCATCGAGGTCCCCGATATCCATCTCAAGCTCATCCTCAAGTATACCATCACTGCTTTCATCAAGACCTTCGATATCATCAGCGAGGGACATCGCTTCATCAAGATCAAAAGAGGGTATCTCCTCACTTCCTGGCTCATCTTCAGGTAGAGTCGCTATCTCAGCCAATGATGTCTCGACCTCACCCATCGTCTCCTCATCTGACTCTGGGATCTCTAGCTCCTCAAACCCATCTTCATCGAGTAACAAGCCATCAAGATCCAGGTCCAACTCCCCAGAATCATCAAAATCTGCCAAAGCATCGTTGACCTCCTCCATAGACTCTGAACTCAGACCCTGTTCACCGATCTCGATCTCCTCTGCTCCAGTCTCGACAGTATCATCTAGCAGTCCCTGTACTTCAAGAAGCTCATCTTCATCAAGAACACCGCCCTCTGCTCCATCAAACTCCTCAAGGTCTTCAAGTCCATCCAGCTCCAGGACTCCGAGATCCTCCTGTACCGTCTCACCACTCAGGTCAAGTGACTCTATCTCTTCATCATCAAGCTCTGGTATGCCTTCAAGAAGATCCAGGTCCAGATCAAGGTCAAGGTCTTCCATCAGATCATCGACTTCTGAGTGTCCCGCCTCTTCCACGGCTTCATCATCGCCCAGATCAGGGAAAACGACATCATCATCGATATGTGCCTGTTGAGAGAAGAACTCTACAAGGTCAGTCGGTAAAAAAGGTTTCTGGATGACTTTATCAAAACCTTCAGGGACCTCTTCACCTCGTTGAGCGATAAAAAGTACTTTCTTATAACCGATCTTCCCCTTAATGGTATCTATCAACGAGTCATCATAAACAGCATGATCGATGATCAATAGATCGTAATCCGCTATTTCGACCTCTTCGACTCCTTCAGAGACCACTAGTTCATCACCTGTCTTTTGCGCGCTCAACGTCACTAATTTATTTACGACCGGATTATCGTTAAGCAGTAAAAACTTCATAGACAAACCTTTTTTCAATGAAAGATGATATTATGGAGAACAAAAAGCAGGTAGTACGAGTCGTACTATCTGCTTTTTAGTCTGTTATTATTGTAGCTAAAAAACGTTAAGGCACCTCTAATAACTTTGATTATGGTACCAATATGAAACGATTTATGTTAATTTTAATACTAATATACGCCTCGATGAATGCTGCTGAGAGCTTCATCTTACCAGATAATACTTCCGATGCACTCTATTTTCTCAAGCGTACCATCGACTCAGTGGACAAAGAGGTCACCATCATCACCCCTCATCTGAAAAGCCAGAGGCTTCGTAACAGTCTTGAGAAGAGCTCGGCAAAGGGTATTCATGTGACTATCATCACACAACAAGAGCCTATGGGTGATGCCGCTTATCTCGCCCAGTTCAAACACATAGACGTCAACATCATACAAGGGCAGCAGAGCAATCATCAAAAAGGTCGACTTGCAATCTCTTTACTTCTTATCGATAAGAAGTATGCCTGTATCAGTACGTCTGCATTCGATGAACTACTCATGCGGCATGATATCGCTCTTATCGAGTGTACCGATGACACCCAGCGTCTTAGACACTACACAGATATCATCGAGACTCAACTTAAACGAAGTAAGTCCTATCTTCAATAGACTTAAAAAAGTACCTCCAGCCAGTTGAAAGCACCCTGCATCTGTGCTTTAACGATCAGCATCGACGATGCCAGTGTCGCTATGAGTACGACCAGTGCCAGACCGATCTTGATAGGAAAACCAATGACAAGCAAGTTAAACTGAGGCATGGACTTCATCAGCATGCCGAAGATGATATCTTGCAACCAGGTAAGTGCGATGATGGGAAAGGCGAGCATAAAGCCGACCAAGAACATATTTGACGCGGCATGGAGAATATAACCGAACAGGTCATCAGCAAGCATAAAGCCTCCAAGCGGAATAGCTGCCAAAGACTCATAGATAAACATCAGCAACCAGTGATGCAGATCGATCGCCAGCAGGATCATCAATGCCATAAGAGAGAGGAACTGACTAATGATCGGCATAGAGACACCTGACTGCGGATCGATCGCTGATGCCAAAGAGAAACCCATCGTAAACGATATTATCCCACCGGCAAAAGTGATGACATTATAAGCCAACTGCAAGACCAGACCGATGCTCAAGCCAAACAACATCTCACCCAAGATCGCGATCGTAAGACTCGGTAGTGTCAGTGTCAATTCCAGCGGAGGAAGTGCGGGGTAGAAGATGACGGTAAAGAAAAATGCCATCGCAGCTTTCACATTGACCGGGATACTCGTATGGGAGAAGATGGGTGTCGCCATAAAGAGTGCACCAAAGCGAATAAAAAGTAGTAAAAACCCAACGACTCTTGCTTCCTGGAATAGCTGAGCCCACTCCATTAGAGTCCCTTGGAAATAGGAAAAAAGAAGTAGAAAGAGCAAAGAAGCAGGTATGCAAGTCTAGATCGCATAAGGTCTCTCTCTTTGCTCTTCATGCTTTCCCCTTCCCTATTTTACCTGTACGAGATGCTGATCATCTACACGATAGACCTTGTCACAGCGCGATGCCAGTGCCTCATCATGTGTCACAAGTACCATACCTGCCTCATTCGTACGAATATACTCATCAAAGATATCCATTACCTCTAAAGCCGTCTCATTATCAAGGTTACCTGTCGGTTCATCAGCAAAGATCAGACGTGGCTTTTTTGTAAGCACTCTAGCTATAGAGATACGCTGCTGCTGTCCTCCGGAGAGTTCTGTCACCTTCTGAGATATCACCTTCTCAATACCCAGACGTCTCAATAATGCCTCATCGATCGTCTCATCAGAGAGGATGGCAGCTACTTCCAAGTTCTCATATGCGGTAAACCCTTTTAAGAGATAGTGCGACTGAAAGATCAGGCCAAGGTCATCTTTTCGCAGTTTGACAAGATGCCTCTCTTTTAAAGAATGGACTTTCTTCCCCAAAAGTGTCACTGTTCCCTCATCAGGTACAAGTAACGTGGACAAGATATGTAAAAGTGTTGATTTCCCACTTCCACTTACACCGATGATAGCCATCGACTCACCGGCATCAAGGCTAAGACTGACATCATTAAAAAGCGGGTAATCAAAAGAGTGCGCAAGCGCGTCTGCATGTAAAATAGTCATAGGGGATTATAAAGAAAATGGCTTAAAAAAAAGTATGGAAAGGGTCTTGTTGGATAAGGAGAGCTACTTCGATGCTATTGACTGAAGAAAATAAGTATTAGATGACGAAAGAGCGAGACGAGTAAGCCCAGAGTATCTATCCCCTATGCCATCGTGTGTTCTGTGCCATTTCGAAGTACAGAATGCTTAAAGCATAGGATAAAGAGGTTAGAGGGTATGTGCTCGTCTGGCCTCTTAAGCCAATGGGATAAAGGCTACGCCTTAACCCATCTGTGCTGCGACTTCTGCAGCAAAGTCTTCTTCTTTTTTCGCGATACCTTCACCCAGTTGATAGATGATGTATTCGACGATCTCAGCAGTACCGCCATTTGCTTCAGCATCTTTAGCCAAAGCCTCACCGACTGACATAGAATCGTCTAGTACGTAATCTTGCTCAAGAAGTGCAAGCTCTTTGTCCAGAGTCGTGTTGTCTGCGACAAAACGCTCCATCTTACCAGGGATGATCTTATCCCAGATCTTCTCAGGTTTCTTAGTCGCTCTAAGTTCCTCTTTGACAGCCTCTTCAGCTTCTGCCATAACGGCATCTGTCAACTGTGACTGACTGATATAAAGAGGGACGTTCTTCAGTGGTTTACCAAGACGGCCGAGCTCTTCGTTATCGTTTTTGATAGCTTCGATACGACCGATAGTCTCTGATTCGACGAAAGCAGCATCAAACTCGTTAGAGCTGAGTACTGTCGGCTTCATCGCAGCAGCGTGCATAGAGATGTTCTTCAACGTCGGCGCGATAGCTTCAGCAGTCTTTGCACTGTCACATGACGCAGCGATGATGACACCGACACGTCCGTTAGAGTGGACATAACCGTTGACAGCACCATTTTCTCCAGCGTTAAGCGTCACAAAACGACGTACTTCTACTTTCTCACCGATACGAGATACTTCTTGAGTAAAGTACTCTGAGAACTTACCTGTCTCATAACCTGTCTCATGCAGCTCATCGACTGTAGATACACCAGTAGTGAAAGCCTGTGCGACGGTATTACCGACAAGTGCTTTAAAGCCATCGTTCTTAGCTACAAAGTCCGTCTCAGCATTGACTTCTGCCAGTGTGGCTGAAGCGAAAGTGTCAGAGATCTTGATACCTAAGCTACCTTCTGCCGCTACACGACTGGATTTCTTCGCCGCTTTGGAGACACCACGGTCACGCAGCCACTCTGTCGCTTTCTCGAAGTCGCCATCACACTCAGTAAGTGCTTTTTTACAGTCCATCATAGGTGCATCAGTCGCCTGACGCAGTTGTTTGACCATTGCTGCTGTTACTGCCATGATTATGCTTCCTTTGCTGCTTCAGGAGCAGGAGCTGCTGGCTCTTCAGTCGCTACCGCTTCTTCTACCACTACTTCTTCAGCGACTTCATCTTCTGCTGCTGCTTCTGCACTCAATGCTTTACCTTCATTAATAGCAGCTGCCATCTCACGACAGAAAAGCTGGATAGCACGGATAGCGTCATCGTTACCCGGGATAGGGAAATCGATAAGGTCTGGGTCACAGTTCGTATCCAGTGGCGCGATAACAGGGATGTTAAGGTTACGAGCTTCCTGAATAGCGATATGCTCTTTGACAGCATCGACTACGAAAAGCATGTCTGGCAATTTCTTCATATGACGAATACCACCAAGGTATGCCTGAAGTTTTGCTTTTTGACGAGTCAGCATCAATGCTTCTTTCTTAGTAAGCATCTCGATCTGACCGTTCTCTTGCATCTCTTCGATAATGTCAAGTTTACGGATAGATTTCTGGATAGTAGGGAAGTTAGTCAACATCCCACCCAACCAGCGATTGTCGACATATGGCATGCCACAACGTTCTGCAGATTCTCTTACAGAGTTACGTGCCTGCTTCTTTGTACCGACGAAAAGGATGACCTTTCCTTCTGAAGCAGCATCGACGACAATCTGGTAAGTGTTACGGAAATAACGTAGTGTCTTCTGAAGGTCGATGATATAGATGTTCTTACGTACACCAAAGATATACTTTTTCATCTTCGGATTCCAACGACGTGTCTGATGCCCGAAGTGTACACCACATTCGAGTAGGTCTTTCATAGTTACCATATTTGGTCCTTGTAGGTTAGAGCTTTGTGCCCTAGATTTTATCGGTTTGCTTCAGTGTCGCCGACAACGCTTTCTATTATTTCAGAAAGATCGCACCGATATTTGGCCTGACACTTGTTTTGTTTTTCTTCTATAAATAGAGAGAAAATCGCGGAATTATACTGAATAATCGCTTAACTCATGCTTTTTACACATCATCAAAGATAAGTCGATACTAGGTGACCGAACTAACGTTTTCATGGTTTATCTATCAAGTATTAATGTGTATATATATTATTTTAAATTTAATATAATTACCAATTAAGTTTACTTATGCCATAATCGATTCATATAAATGCCAAACTCGTTGTGAGACGAGGACGGAAAGC
>JADGEC010000103.1 GCA_016744575.1 Sulfurimonadaceae bacterium
CTTAAGAGGATAAAGGTTCTTTTCATAGGTTTTCCTTTGGGAGATGTGACCGTGGTCTATACCAGGTCTTTTTTCTTAAACACACTGTAGCCGAAAAAGGCAAAGAGCATACCTAGGACAAGCGGGTAGACGATGGCCAAAAGGACAAACATACTTTGTGAGAGTCTGTCCAGTATATAAAAGGCGACAGGTCCCATGACGGTGAGTTCCGGATCAAAGAGGCTGATGGCTGCGACACGGAAGAGCTCCATCGGGTTGATCAGTGCTAAAGCAATGATCAGCTCTTCGTTGAGACGGTTTTGTAGCATCAGGCTGATAAGGGCGATATCGATGAACGCTAAGAGGAATATCCATACAAAAAAGGAGATCCCCAGGGCCATCTCGGAGGACTTGACGATCGATGAGATAAAGAACGCTATTCCCAAAAAGACGGAACTCAACGAGAAGAGCAGCCCGGTGTAGAGGAAGAAGATATCCCATGGTACGCTCGCACCTTTGAAGACACCATAGATGATAGCCAGTACCATCGCCATAAAGACAGGTAAGAAGACAGTGATAAAGCGTCCAAAGACCTTGCCCCAGTAATACTGTGCAAGCGAGATGGGAAAGGAGAGCATATATTCGAGTATATGACTGTCTCGATCACCAGAGATGGACCGTACCGTCGTTATGAGGATAAAGATCGGTAGGATGATGATGGTGACCTGTATATACATCAATAGCAGACGACTAAGCCCACTGAAGCCCATCACCTGTGACTCTGTTATGCCCGCTATGAAAAAGAGTGCGATCAGGCCGCCAAAGACAAGGGAGTAGATGATAAACCACCGTGCTCGGATAGACTCTTTGAGGTCGAGGTAGGCGATCAGTAATAGATTTTTCATTAATAACTCTTCTTTAGGTTTCTTGCTTCGATCTTGTTGACTCTCTCTATCATCTGCTGATAATCAAGGATCTCAAGTTCGGGCTTCATATGCTCTTTGCTCTTATGAGCGCCCAGACCGTAAGCCATGGGTGTGATGTTATAGGTGTCATAAAAAGCGGTACGGGCATCGATCCACTCTCCACTCTCAATATCAGGGATCTTGATGATCGCTGAGTCCTGCCACTCTATCTTCTCTTCTTGAAACCATAAGACTGTACAGCCGATGTCATCAAACATATAGGAGCGGCCTGTCTTCGGATCTATGACCTGAACGCCGTGATGGCGTTCACTGACGACCATCTTGCAACGCTCACACATATCACGGTCCCAGTGGATCTTATGCATAGCGGTGGGGTCACGTTCCTCGCATCCGCTGAAAGCAATAGTCACTATCAGCGAGAAGAGAAAAAAAAAGAGCTTAGACACGCTCATCCGATACGATCTTTCCCAGATCCATATAGATCTGTCTGTTGACGATGTCTTTGACCTCTTCGAGACGGTGTGTGACGAAGAGGGCGACTTTGTTCTCTTCATGTTCTTTGAGCAAGCGGTAGAAGTTATCTCTTGCCTGCGGGTCAAGGTTGGCCGTTGGCTCATCATAGATCATGATGTCACTTTTCTTAGCGAGTGAGATGGCGATCAGCATCTTCTGTTTCATCCCGCCTGATAGGGTAAAGAACGATTTATGAAGATTTGGCTTGAGGTCAAGTTCCATCTCTTTGGCGTAGTGTGCTATCGTCTCTTTTTTCACATCCGAACTGCTGCAGACGTAACTGATAAGTTCATCCAGACTCAATTTGATCGGAGGCGGAAGCTGAGGGACAAAACTGACATGTTTGAGGATGTCGATACGCTGTTTGATAGGGTCCATACCGTTGATACGGATATCGCCGTTATTGGGATGGTAATATCCCAATATCAAACGTATAAGGGTGGTCTTGCCTGCACCATTTGCCCCCATCAGGGCGACGGCATCGTTTTTCTCGAATGAGACAGAGACATTGTCAAGTGAGATGGTCTTGCCAAACTTTTTGGTTATGTTTGAGACCTCTATCATACGAGCGACTTTAATCTGAACTCGAAGTTGAGAGCATCTTCATGGCAGATATCTATACAGCGTCCGCAGAGGGTACAATCAGCCCCTGTGACAAACTTCTCTGTGATGCCTTTCTCTTTGTTCCCTGCGGCATGTTTGGCTTTGGTGAGGTCGAGTACCTGGTTCTCAAAACAGACATCATGGCAGACCATACAGTGGTCACAGTTGTCATTCCATTCGACCCTTGTGGCACTGATAGGACCAAGTAGCCCGTATGAGGTCCCAATAGGACAGATATAACGGCACCAGGCACGTCGTGAGTAGAATATCTCGATGGAGAGTACAGCGACAACCCACATCAGACTGACACTCCATCCGTATGCTATGGCGCGACTCATGATACCGACGACATTGAAGGTCTCGAAGATGATGTAACCGCTGGTGAAAGCGAGGGTAAGAAAGATGGCCCAGAACGCATAACGTACACGATGGTCGAACTCATGCTTTTTGATGATCTTCTTACTTACAAGATAGTTGTTGACCTTCTCACCGATCTCACTAAGTAGTCCATAAGGACAGACCCAGGCACAATAACTTCGTCCACCGACGAGAAGATAGACCACGAGGATCGTGATGGTACCGATGATCATGTTTATATGCAGTTCATAGGTGGCCAGAAAGGTTTCCATGGTAATAAAGGGGTCTATGAGGTGAAAACCAAGAAAACGCGAACCGTTAAGCGTACCTTCAAGGACCTGGATGTCTATGGCAAAGGAGAGAAAGAACGTCAAGTGTATGGCTATTATCAGTACCCAGCGTTTGGTACGGTAACTTAGCTTGTTCTTGCCCTCTTTTGTCTTGGCGATAAAGGTCGATAGAAACGAACTGGCCTTGATCGTCTCTCTATTGTTATATTGATCCATCTTGCTCCCCTGATATCACTATTGTACTGCTGCCGCTTTGGCTTCGAATTCCCCGATCTCATCCGCGAACATCTTAAGCTGCTCTTGATCGAGGTTCATCAAAAGACCCTTCATGATCATATTCTCTTTTCTTCCGGCTTTATAGTCGAGCAGCTGTTGATAGACGACCTCACCTTTGAGTCCTATCAGTCTTGGTCCGATGATCCCTTCGCCGTTCATACCATGACAAGAAGCACATTTACTCTTATAGTCTTTGGAGACTTTGAATCCACCAACATTACCAGCCTTGTCTCTAAGCGCTTTAAGTTTGTCCTCTTCTATAGCACGGTCATCTTTTGCGACAGGCTTACTTGTTTGTGTACTGGCAGCGGTCCTGCTTCCCATATCTTCGATGACAGTCGCTGCTTCTCCACCTTGAAAAGCGGGACCTCTCATGGCAGTCATGACCATCAGTGCGATGACTGAGAGTGTTAGGACCCCTACAATTATATTTTTCATTCTTTGAGCCTTTCTTACTTTCTCATCTCGTTGATCTTCACGTTAAAGGCCTCTATCTCTTGGGCCAGCTTCTCTATCTCTGAATCACTCATCTGCTTAACAAGTTCAGTCATCAGGACATTCGCATTCGGATCTGTCTTGAACTTTCTGATCTTCTCAAAGATGAATGCGGCATCTTTGTCCAGCAGCGACGGCCCGATCACACCATTGGCATAATCATTATGACAGGCAGAACATTTGACGATGAACTCTTTGCTGAGCTTATCGACAAGCAAGCCTATCTCAATACCTTCATAAGGGCTGCGGACGTGCATATTGGCATCTAGAGCGGTACGTGGTTCAGCCTTATCGGTCTGTTCAGCTTTCTCTTCAGTCTGATAATCATAATAGAAAGACTTCTCTTTATCTTTATCGACTTCCTGGGCTTTGACCTTCTCTTTGTAGGCATCTTCGTTTTTGGAGACTTCGATACCAGTCGCCGCAGCTACGGGACTGGCTTCGGAAGCCTGCTCCTTCTCCTGTTTCTCACCGCAGCCACCTAAAAGTAGTAGAAGTGCCAGGCTTAAGAATATATTTTTCATGACCGTATTCCTTTTTCATAATAGTCTTCATAACTCAGTCTTGGTTTGACGACGATAGCAGGCATGTCGACAGGACACACTTCCTCACATACTCCACAGCCTATACAGCCATCATAGATCTCAGGTCTGTTCCCGCCTTTGGCATCGGGGACCATCGCTATGGCACTGAGTGGGTTTGGCAGCGGGCAGATATCTGCGCACATGGAACATTGTTTACCTTCGAAGGTATCGACTTTGTCCAGGACGTCTTGTTCTAACTGTCTGGTATTTGGATGTGAATGCATCCTGTCTATATGCTTTTTAGGCACAACGGTGTTTGTCATGGCTATACAGCTGTTTGGGAACTCAAGTACTGCGATACCCATCTTGATATCTGTCGCCTTCTCAGTACCGTGGTCTAGTGCTCCACTTGGACAGGCTAGTACACACGGTACTGCTTCACAGGCATAGCAGGCACGTTCACGTGCGTCGATATACGGAGTTCCCTCTCCAGCTCCTTGAAGGATACCGGCAAGGTGGATGGAGTGGTAAGGACACACCTGCTCACACTGACCACACTTTATGCACAGACCAAGGAACTTGCTCTCATCGACTGCACCGGGAGGTCGCAGACGAGTCTCTTCAGCGTTGAGATAAGGGGTACCGAGGATACCTCCGCCAAGTACCAGACCCAGGACTCCCAAGGTAGAGTATTGGATGAACTCACGTCTCTTTTTTTCTACTTTTTCTACTTTTTCTACTTTTTTCTCTTCTTCAGCCATGATCAACCCTTTTCTCGTAATCTTGGTTTTGCATCTTCCAGTAAAAATACCGGTTCGCTAAACGGAGCCAGTTTGGCCAGAAAGTTCAACAGCGAGATCACTGGTGAACCGTAAAAGAACTTTACTTCGGGATTGTAAAGCCAGAGCTTGTCTGCGTATTGGTAGACTCTATGAGGAGTATCCCCTATATTGTCACCATCGCGGTCAAATCCGGCATAACTGTCCCAGTAGTTACCTTCAAAATCATTGTCATCTGTCTTGCTTCCACGGGAATCATTGACGATATCTTCGATATTTCCCAATAAAGTATTATCTTTTAACACATTGTTCTCACTAAGAGAGTGAAAATGGAGTGCTTCGGCATTATAGAGGATCCTGTTGTTCTCTATGTAGTTATGCGTGTCAGGCTCAAAAGGTGAACGGTCGATGTAGATGCCCTGTGCATTATAAAGGATGGTGTTGTCTTTGATCGTAAAGTTGGAGACATCCTTGAGCCCGATACCCATGCCTGTCGCTCCCAATGAGCTTTTTATGACATTACCGGTGGCAATGGTGTCTTGGGAGTACATGAAAAAGATACCGACGGAGTTATATTGGTACTTATTATTATGTACATAGTTCTTTCCTGCATACATAAAGTGAAGCGAGTAGCGGTTGTGCTCTCCAAAGTTCTCTTCAATACGGTTACCGTGGGAATACCATACGACCATATCACGAGAGCGGATAAGCGAGTTCTTTTGCACCAGATTGTCATTACTGTACCAGAGTCGAAGTCCGTCACCTCTAAGTCCAAGATCATAACCTTTAGAGGTGATAGTGTTGTTTCGGATGATGGAGTTATTGACCATCTGCATATCGATCCCAAAGAGACAGTCTGTGATCGCATTGTCTGAGATCTCACACTGCTTGGCATCGGCTATGCTAATGGCTGCATCAAGGTTCTCATGTCGTGCCCCACTGTTGGTGATAGTCAGGTTTTTCAGTGTCACGTAAGAACTTCTTATTGTGATGACCGTACCTTCACCCTCTCCATCGATGATGACACCTTTACTTTTACCTTCGATCTTGATCGGTTTATTGATGGTGAGTCTGCCTTTATAGACCCCTGGGTCCAGACGAATGATAGAGCCTGCTTCTGCATTGTCGATCGCCTCTTGTAGAGGCGAAGCGTCAGAGAACGTAAAAAACAGTGCGAAAAGCAGGGAGATCCGAAACAGCATACAGACTACTTATTACTTTCGCTGACAGCTTTTTGTCTTGCCATGACGGCTAATAGCGAGAAGAGAGCGATCAGCAGCATCATGTAGAAACCGATAGTCGGATAGGAGTGCGTGACAAACTGGGCGATCTTTCCATCCCCAAAGACTGTCGGCATAAAAGGTTTGATCTTGAACGCGCCCCAGTCATGCAGATTGTGCCCAAACCAGTAGAGCCAGTAAGAGTAGTCAGCCAGGAACAGTAGTGGCAGTGATACCGGGACAAGCATGACGTAGGTAAATATCTTTGCACTATAGGCGATGAAGTAGATGATTCCCAATGAGAGGGCCAAGAGTGCATAGATGCCTATCTCTCGCTCGATCGTACCACCTATCCACATCGGGTCCATACCAACATAGTGATTGATCGTGTTCATCTCATGGATCTCACCGCTGTAGCCATCAAAGTGAAAGAAGACAGGTATTCCTTCGGGAAATGCCTCTTTTGGATAGTTTGGTGCTTCGAGTGATACCGCCCAGATAGGCAGTGAAGCCACTCCAAGTTCTGCAGAGTGCTCGATCATGCCCATCAGGTCATTATGGGCAGCGTCAGGTGTCGTCGTACTGATATATCTGCCTTTACTGTAGAAGTTCCATACTTTGGCTGTAAAAGGGGAGATGTCTTCGACTCTATCTTCATGGATAGCATTGAGTGTGCCATGAAAAGCTATCATCGGAAAGGTGAAGGAGAAGGTCATGATGATCAGCGCTATGGACGCGAAGATCTTTGATTTTAAAAAACTGGGATGCATCGATATTCCTTTTTAAATCTTATGTATAAGCTCTTAATAGAGTCGCATAAATAAAATTTATAATATGATTGTTTAATGTATACATATTAGTTTGTATTTTAGCTTATAGAGGGAGAATAGTTATTGATATCTATCAACGAAACAAAGGAGAAAGCTCCTTTGTTACATGTTGGCTAGAAAAGATTAGCGTTTTCGTCGATCCACTTGAAATACTCGATGATATCGGCGATTTCTTCGTCACTCATATCCTGGTCAGGCATCTTCAGATTAAAGTAATCTATCATTGCTTTGACATAAGGATCATGGAACATGTTCTCAGGGTCTCTGATGAAATCAGCTACCCATTTCTCACCGTTCTCATGACGCTGTAGGACACCAGTAAGGTCAGGACCTGAACTTACTTTACCTACAACGTGACAACCTGAACATCCACCTTCATCAAAGGCACGTTGTCCACGTTCCTGTGCAGGTGTCTGCTTAGTCGCGATCAAACGAACAAGGGCGTCTTTGGCACGAATACCGACGTCTGCTGTCTTGACCATATATTGCCAGATCATGTTCTCAAACAAGATCGCTTTTTCAAGGTCTCCCTCTTTAACGGCAGCATCAGAGAGTTTTTTCTGCTCAGGGATCTGGCCGTATTGGTCTAGTGCATCCGTTGCAAGGGCTGCGACCGTTGGATGTTTGTCATACCCATTCTCTTTAAGGAATCCTACAACACTCAAGATGACACCGTCAGTCGCTGCATTTACTGCGACAGTCTTGTCGTACTCAGCTTTTAACTCTTCAGGAGTCATCGTAGCCATTTTAAGTTTTTGAGCCGAGACATATTTCTTGTTCGGATCTTTGACCATCATATAACCCATCATCTCGAGGTGAAGTGCTGAACAGAACTCAGTACAGTAGTAAGGGAACACACCCTCGATATCTGCGATGAAGTTGATCTCAGCAGTCTCACCTGGCTCGAGTGATGCATGGACATCATAGTGGTCAACGGTAAAGCCGTGTGTCTCATCCTGAGCACGCTCAAGGTTGGTCATATAGATAGTGACATTGTCACCTTTATTGACCGTGATACGCTCCGGGTTGATGTGTGAACGGACCAGTGTCGCATAGATCTTTACATTTTTGCCATCACGCTCGATACGCTCTTGACCTGCAAGTGTCTTACCGACATGGATCTCACCTGTCTTGGTGTTCGTACCCATCTTATAACGTACATGCGGATGTAGTTTACTGGCGCGGATAGCTACGGCCTGGTGTGGTTCACCCAGTGGCAGTGGCATATCGACGAGCAGGTCCATCTTCTTACCGCGGATATCGATCAGCTGGTGGTTCTGCGGATGCAGTGGACCGACTGGCTGGAAACGGTCGATAGAGAGCTTGTTCAGTGCGATGATATAATCACCCTGAGGGTCAGCTGATTTACCTTCCATCCCGCAAAGGTGGCCGATGTTGTAGTGGACATTTACTTTGTCAAGTACTTTTAAAGTCTTGTAGTTCCACTTGACGACCTGGCTATCGACGTAAAGTGAGGTATAGATCTCACCGTCAATATTTGAGTACTGGTTATGCAAAGGCCCCAGACCCAATTCGATCTGACCATGAAGTGATTTTTTCATATCCAGGATAGGGATCCCGTAAGGGTCTTTACCTGCATACTGTTTCTTCTTGATCTGGTCCATGATCTTTTTAAAGCTGTAGACAGATGCGTGAGTATCTAGCTTACCACAGACTGTGATGTACTCACCATCAGGGGAGACATCGACACCGTGTGGTGATTTTGGTTCCGGGATCAGGAAAAGAGCATTATGCTTGATGGCAGTATCCATCATAATGACTTTATGATCATTGATGATCTTTACGTTTTTCTTGTCTTTTGCAAGCTCAGCAAGCTTTTTCCAGTTATAGACATGTAAGAAGTCGGTATCGTTACGTGACATACCAGCTTCGTTCGGCGGCATACCTACTTCAATACCACCGGTATACATCTCTGAGTTAAAGGAGTTGGTGAAAGCCCATCCGTGAGAAGCGTTTTTACCAGCATCACTAAGGTCTTGCATATATGGAGGCATCTCTATTGTGAACGAGGAGTCTGGCTGGATACGGCCTTTTTTAGGATCGAAATCCCACATCGTCACACCACCACGATAGCTCTCTTTGTACTCCTCTATCGGATGATAGTTATTGTCAAATGGCGCAGCATACTGACATGCTTCGACGATCCACTCAGAGTCCTGAGTGAAGAACGAGCCACCGTGCTCAGATTTGAAGATAGGGTTGACGACGATCTGTTTAGTCTCGAAGTCTTCAAGGTCGATGATTGCGATACGTGGATTAGCTTTATCATTGATAGCTAACCACTTACCATCGTATTTCCCATCTTTTTCAGAGAGTGCAGGGTGGTGCGTATCACCCCAGTTGATCTCGCGGCCACGGATATTACCCTGACGTAAGATCTTAAGACTATCTACATCATAACCGTACCCTTGCCAAGGCTCCGGCGTAAAGACGGCAATATATTTCAAGATCCTCATCGACGGAACACCGTAGACGATTATCTGTCCAGACTGTCCGCCTGAACTAAAGACGATGTAGTCTTCACGACCACCCGTCGGTGTATAGGTCTTAGCGGCACGGATGACATCGTTTTCCGTCAGACCACGCTCTTTCATCACTTTTTCGAGTGCACCGCCGGCAGCTGATGCTACAGTAGCCGTTAATGCAGTTCCGAGAACAAGTGTTGAGAGTTTGTTTAAACTATTCATTACCCCACTCCTTTATTTTTATCCCAAATCGCTGATTCGAGATCCAGGCATGACTACAATATATAGTCAGACTTACAACATACTATTAACTCTAGGTATTAAATAAATTGATATAGATCAAGTTTCTGCAAAAAATGGGGAAATATTTAGAAAATTAACACTTTTGTAACACTACTTCGGTACTTTAAGGATAACTTCAGATCTCATGTCATTTCTCCTTCATGACAACGATGATCCATTTCGTGTTTACTTGGTTTTTTTGAGTTTGATAGGTTCTCTTCTTTGGCTCTTTTTAACAGCTTTTTTTATAGTATTACATCTTGATCTTTGAAGGGTCAGATGATATTTAAACAGGGAGGATGTAAAGATTGCCAGGATATGAACGTACAAAGAGGATCATTGTCATCGTACTGCTGACGGTGGCATCGACTTACTTTTTATATAGCGGTTTCAGTCTGCTCTATTCTGAACCTACTCTGGGGCAGAAGAGCTCCGACGGTAACTGATCAACACACACTCGTTTAACTCATGTTGTTCAAGAGAAAGTTTAGAAGTGATGAGATCGATCGTCTCGAGGTCGTTCGTCTCTACAGCCAGGGCAAGGTCAAGTAATCGACCAAGTCCCCCTTTTCTTTTAAGCAGTGCATTAGCTATATTTGCTTGGATGTGCATCTGCTTCAGCAGGTCACTGAGCTTATCACTGAAGAGGGATTCAGATACAGAAAGCAGTCCTGTCATATAGGCTTCGTGGGCATACTTCTCTGAGCCTTTGATATGACGGGCAAGCTCTTCCATCAGATAGGCTCGCTGTTTGGCATGAAGGCTTAGTTGTTTGGCATAGTTGGATTCGGGCTCGTTCTCTTTATCATAGGCATATAACATCAGTTCAAGCCAGTTCCCCAAACGCTCTCGTCCAATAAGGACCATCGCCTGCTCTAAAGATGCGATAGATTGACTTCCCAATCCTTCGTGTAGTCGGATGAACTTTAGCAGGTTGAGTGTCAGATAGGGAGACTCATTGAACTTCTCTATCAGTATGTCCATCGTAGAATCACTTTTAAGTAGATATATCAGTTGGATCAATAGTGAGTATTGTGGGTCAAGCTTATCTTTTTTAAAGAGATTGACATTCGAGAAGTAATAGCCTTGATAGTAGTCAAAACCAGCCTCTTTAGCTTTTTGAAACTGCTCTTCGTCTTCTATCTTCTCCGCGATATATTTTAAGTCATATTTATCAAGATGTGTGAGAAGAGAAGGGAGGTCTTGTTGATCGTCCATATCTATCTTGACATAATCTATCAGGGTCAGAAGTGCCTGATAACGTAGATGAAAAGCACCCGTATCACGGTAGTGGTTCAGCGCAAAGATATAGCCTTTTTTATGCAGCTTTTTGATACGGTCGAAGAGTTCCGTAGAGAAGGTAGTCTCCTCTAAGATCTCCAATACAAAGTGTTTTGGAGAGATGGCGTAGATCATATCATCGAAGAGGGTCTTATCATCTACTTTGATAAAAGCCAGCTTCTTTCTTGTCAGATTGTTTAGACCAATATGATTTAGAGCGTTGACGAGGACTCTGGCGGTAGCGTGGAGGTTGTCACTGACTACAGCGCTGTTCTCATCGGTGTCGCGATAAAGTAGTTCGTATCCGTATATAGTTCTTTTATTGTCAAAAATAGGTAGTCGTCCAAGATAGATAGAGGGTCTCATATGACGGATTCCTTAGGCGATAGTTTCCATCATTGTATCACAATGAAAATCAATTTATATTTATTACTGTTTCTTTTGGGAACTGCATAGTCACACAGTGTAGTGAGCCATTCTGACGGATAAGGATAGAGCAATCAATAGCGATGATCTCACGAGCGTGAAAGCTATTTCGAAAGATCTCAAGGGCTTCACTATCCTGAGGAACACCGTAGATGGGCACGAGTACGGCATCATCGATCATCAAAAAGTTTGCGTAGGTCGCTGGAAGTCGCTGATGCTCAAAATAGATAGCGTCGCACATCGGCAGTGGTATGAGTGTGTAGGGAGTATCATCACTTCTGCGAAATGCCTCAAGCTCACGCTCCATCTTTGTCAGTTCACCATGATGCTCATCATTGTGCTTCAGAGACTGCACATACATGATGGTATCGGATGTGATAAAGCGGGCGAGAGTATCGATATGACTGTCGGTATCATCACCGCTAAGATAACCATGATGCAGCCAAAGTATCTTCTCGATACCGAGAACGTTTTTAATCTCCTTTTCGATCTCTTCTTGAGAAAGGTGAGGGTTTCTATTGGGGTTGAGCAGACAAGCGGAGGTCGTTAGCAGTATGCCCTCACCATTGGACTCGATAGCCCCACCTTCGAGGACCAGGTCACAGGGTTGGATACGATCACCATAATAGGGTGCCAGTGCTGTTGTCATGGCATCATCCAGAGAAGCATCAAACTTACCACCCCAACCATTAAAGCTGAAATCGACTATCTCTACATCTGTATCATCATAGACAGTGATACCGCTACAGTCCCTTGCCCAGGTGTCATCGCTTTGGTACTGGACGAAGATCAGGTTTGTCATATCGGTAAAGTATGAGCGTACTCTTGCCACGTCATCACAGACGATGAGACAAGGCTCATATCTGGCGATGGCCGATGCGATCGCGACAAATGTCCGGCTTGCCTCTTCCAGATAAGGTGACCAATCACTCTGTCCATGGGGGAAGATGAGCTGGACAAAGCTCTGCTTCTCGAATTCGGCGGGTAGGCGTCGCATCTTTTCTCCAGTAACCAGCGACTAATGATCCCCTGACTATAATGCCATATGGCATATATAACGATCAGCCGTTTGGCATTTTTTCACAATCTTGACATTATCGCACAACGTACCGGAAGTGTCGATAAGATCGCACTTGTCCTTAAAGATAACGCCTACGGGCATGGTCTGGGCATGATGGCAAAGTTGGCATCAGAGTACGGTATCACTAAAGCAGTGGTACGTAGTATCGATGAGGCCTTGGTGATCTTAGACTATTTTGACCACATCCAGGTCCTGGCAGATCTTCCCAAAAGGCATGGAGCTCATAGCGAGAAGATCTGTTATACCATCAATGCGATGGAGCAGATAGTACTATTTCCCAAAGACTGCCGCGTCGAACTGAAAGTCGATACTGGGATGCACCGTAATGGTCTGTC
>JADGEC010000207.1 GCA_016744575.1 Sulfurimonadaceae bacterium
CTCCATACGAGGTGTTTCATGAGATAGAATCAGCAGCTTAAGAGAATTGAGGTATGATCTTTAAATCAAAGATTGCACTTCGGATTTAAATTCGGGTTTTGCTCACTCCTCGTGCAGATGGGATAAAGGGCTAAGCCGTACAAGTCCCAGTGGGACTAGGATGTACCGAAGAGGCGTTCTTGGCCTTCTGATAAGACATTAGATACCGCGAACAGACTTCTTTCTTAGTTCAAACAACTTCTAAAGCTCTTTAGAAATCTACCAAATACATCCTAATAATTATATATGATAGTGATAATCATTTTTATAAAATAGTAAGTATCTTTAACTATCATTATGATATGTATTTGTATTTAAAATATAGGAGAGACTACTCTTCTCACTACTCATTACTATTTCTAAGTGTTTTGACAATAGCAATGCTCTTTTATACGGCCATTATGAAAACAAAATATATTACGCTTACTCCCGTTGATCCTCCGTTTGTCGAACAAAGCAAACACAGTGTGACTATTACCCTAAGCAGACCGCCGCTTCACAAACAGATAGTCAGACCCATTCAAAAGACACTCTCCAGACCAGTTCTCAAAAAAGCAGACCCAGATCCTGTCATCAAAAAAGTGGAAAAAACAGTGCTTCCTATTGTCAGACCAAGAGTCGTACCAAAGCCAATAGTGAAAGAGATGCCCACAAAGATGCCTGAGATGATACAGCCGACAGTCAAAGAGTCTCTGCCCGTCACTTTTCCTCGAGCACCATTGCCGCCAGTACCATTATTTGATGCACAGATGAAGTCTAAGTTCATTGCTGGGCTCTATGCTGTACTTGAGACCAATAAAAAGTATCCGAAGATGGCAAAACGTCGTAAGTTAAGTGGCACGACGCATATACGTTTTACTCTGCATAAAGATGGGACTATCGAGGATGTCTCTCTGGTCGAGAGCGGTGGGCACCGTTTACTGGACAAGGCAGCATTGACACTGGTCAATACAGTGGGTAGTTACCAGCCTATCCCGGATGCAGTCAGCCTCGATGCACTTGACCTGCGTATCCCTATCGCCTATAGACATGATAAAGGATAAAGATGAATCTACAAGACTATATTGATCAGGGTGGGGTGATCGTTCTCATTCTGATCGCCATGCTGGGCCTTGGTTCAGCCATAATGCTATGGAAGTTTTTGAGCATAGGCTATATTCGTCTCAGAGGTACGCATCTATGCCGTGAATGCAAAGAGAAGCTGCCTCAAGAAAGTGATATAGCCATGGTGGAGTTAGTCGTGCATGACACCATGCATACTATAGAGAAAGGGCTTAGTACAGTGAAGATCATTGCTACCATAGCGCCGTTATTAGGGCTATTGGGTACGGTCATAGGTATCTTTAGTGCTTTTCAGGGTATCGCCGCACACGGTCTAGGGGATCCCAGCTATTTTGCAGAGGGTATCTCGATGGCTATGATCACGACTATTGCCGGGCTCATCGTCGCTATACCGCATTATATCGGCTATAACTACCTTGTCGCGATGATGGACAGACTTGAACTGGCGTTTACACAGGAGCTCTACACGAGACTCAGGAAAAGTGATGCGTAAAAAGCGTGACACGATCGCACCAGACCTGACTCCTATCATCGATATCGTCTTTATTCTGCTCATCTTTTTTATGGTGACCTCTGTCTTTAAAAAGGAAGATGTCAGCCTGGCCTTGGACTTACCAGACTTACATGCCGCTGCCAAGCCTTCCAATGAGAAGATGGTCATGATCGAGCTGGATGAAGAGATACTGTCTGTTGATGGAAAGGTCTATACATTTGGGGAGGTAAGCACCCTGTTCGAAAGCTATGAGAAAAAGACACTCTTGTCAGTACGTATTGATAAAGAGGTACCGTATGAACGTGTGATGAAGTTGTTTGATCAGTTGCAGATACATGGACTGAGCTCTTTTTCCTTGATAGCAGATAGAGCAGAAGAGTCGTACTGATCTATTAGGTGTGATGAGAGATATCTCTGAAAGAGCTACGCTGTAGCTTTTTTAGAGGTGCCTGAAAAGCATCGATGTAGTGACAATAGTGCTCGACGAATATATTGGTGACTATTGCCATGACCACTAATTGATATTAATTATTATTATAAGGATTAAGATGAAGATAATCACATCAAGTAGCGTTCTTGCGCTCGTTCTCGTAGGTAATACTATAGCGGCAGAACAGATGAAGGCGATCGAGGTCGTCAACATCGCGACTAAGACAGCAAAAAGTATCGATGGAGTGGCGGCTACAGTAGAAGTGGTCACACAAGAGGAGATCGAGAAGATGGGGGCAGAGAGCCTGAAGGAGATCATCGAAAAGACACCGGGTCTTACGATGCAGTATGGTACGTTCCCAAGTGCCAGCTCCAAGTCGAAGTCCTCTATCTCCATCCGAGGGATGGGTGCGAATGGTACGCTTTTCTTGCTTGATGGACGGCGTCTGGCAGGGGAAGTAAAGAACCCCTATGATCTTGACCGTATGCCGGCATCGATGATCGAGCGCATAGAGATCGTCAAAGGACCGATGAGCTCGCTCTATGGTGCAGATGCCGTCGGCGGGGTGATAAACATCATCACTAAACGTCCAACAGATGAGATGAAGATCGACATGGGTGCGCGTTTTGGTGCCAATCAGGATGGCGATGCGGAAAGTGTCAATCTCTACATGAGTGTTCAAGGCAGAGAAGAAGCACTGGGATACAGTCTTTACGCTAGTGGGACCATGACTGATCCTTACACACAAGAAGAGACCGCTGATGTCTATCTTGCTAAACCAGTCGGGGGTGTACCGACAAGGGCTAAACC
>JADGEC010000208.1 GCA_016744575.1 Sulfurimonadaceae bacterium
GGCATTACAAGCTGTTTATATCGAAACAGATTGTAAGTCAGGTTCAGAAGCCAAATAACGGAGCTGATAGTCTCTTTCTCCATGCATTTTCATTGAGTTTGTAGTGAGGTTAAAGACATGATTGACTTATGTTGTATGTCTAAAGGAATACCTCTATAGCTCTTCTCTTCGACCTTCTCTAATTCTGTTAGATCATGGGATGAGGCACTGCTGGTCTTGTACCTCACGGCAGGGTCTTTTATACTCTGTTTAAAAGCCAAATTGTCTTGTCATCATGGAGAGTATTGCCGATTTAAAAGCTTAAGAACTGCAGGAAAGAGGGTCAGTCTTTTATCTGGAATATCATCAGTTCATCAACATGATGGTCTGCTTCTATATCTTTTTGAGGAGATACACTGCGATCACTCATTGGTGCTCGAAAATCTCCCGGTCAATCTATGATCACTCTCTTTGCTTTGTGTTAGATACAGACGTGGGTCTTTAAAAGTACCCTTAAGAGATAGAATGACATTGCGTATTACACAGTTACTATTGTATAAGGTCGATTCTATTCGCAGTGCAGTAGCCATCTGCTAGTTTTGTATTGTCGACTTGAATACTTACACTTTTATTAAGGTTCTGTGCTAAAAGACCTAGATTTAACATTCTATCTCCATCTCCCGAAGCAAGATATTTACCTTCACAATCTAGACTTATCCAGACATTAGGACAATTATTCCCTATGGGTGTTGATAATTGAACCATACATTTTCCATATTGGGTAGAGTCGATCAGGCTTCTCACGATAGTACCACTTACCCAGAAAGTCTCAGCATATGCTATATTAGGTAGTGTGATCAAAGCTGTTAAGGCTAGACTTTTTATAAGGTGGGATCTTTTCATTTTAATTCCTCGTATTTGATTTTAGTGAGCGAGCTTATTCTTCCAATATCTGTAGCTCTTCAGGGATAATATCAGACATTGTAGAGATGTCAGAGGCCTTGCTTATTTTGGAGATTGGCTTTTCCTCTAGTCTTTGCAGTTTTTTTGGAACGATTTTACTGTCTTGCTCAATAGTTTGATTTTGTGGGTCTTCACTTGTTTTTTTTTCTATTTCTTGCAATGCAAGTGGGACTAATTTGTTGTCTTTCTCAATGGGAGTAGAAGAGTTGCTACCACTGTCCTCTTCCAATCTGCGTAGTTCATACGGAACAATATCATTGTCTTCTTCTGTATACCTCTGTTCTGCATTAGCGGTTTCTTGCTCCAATTGCAGAAGTTCAGGTGGCACTATTTCATCTCCATTGAAAGGTGACGACACCTTGTTCGCACTTTGTTGATATCGCTCTTCATAAAGCTCATCAGGTGTCTTCATTCGTTCTGTCTCATTTGGTCGTATGTCTTTAGTCGTGAGTGACTTCCATGTTGATCGTTCTTTTGTGAGGGACGAACTCTGAGCCTTTTCTTCACCTCTTTCTGTCTGACAGATCAGCATACAAAAAAGTACGAGAGCCATGACGAATCCACCAAAGTAAAGCATCCATCTGTCTATTATTGCTTTCTTCATTTACTGGCTGTTTCCCTCATATGCTTTTTTTAAAAGATCTTTCTTTACGAGACAAAGCAGCGATACATTGTCCTGTGTAATATTAACGATCATCGGGATTATATCTTTTTAAGGTAAACCATCCAACTGAAAAATATATTATGCATATTATTGGAAACGGAAAGGAAGGAGGTCAGTGAGAAATGCGGATCATAGTATTATAGATGATAGTCTCAACTAATATGTTTCGTGTACATCACATATGATGACAAGTCAGTTAAAAGAATTAGAAGTCTACTCTAGGTTCTCTTCCTTTTTACGATTAAAGATCTAGTTTCTCACATGCACTGCTCTTTTGTTCTATACTTTGAATGGTATAGAGCACAGGAGAGCTTATGAATCGAAAAAATAGAAATAAAAAGCTCTGATAACAATTTCGAGCCAAGTAGTTGCCCAGGTCCAAGACAGGCAGACGACTTTTTCCTTGAGTCTATCTCCTCTCTTTTAATATATGATCGATGATAAGTAGTGGAGAGAGACTAAACGGACTTCTGCTCTTTATATCTGTAGTAGTATAGTCCTTTACTGTCGGATTACTCCCCGCATTGATCTCATCGAGATTACTAACGCCGTCACCATCGTTGTCTTGAGTCGCATCACTTGGGTCAAGTGGATTCAGACCGTATTTCTTTTCATCTGTATCACTGATACCGTCACCATCATCGTCAGTGTCGGCATTGTCACCTATGTTGTTGCCATCAGTATCTATCCACTCATTTGGGTCTTGTGGGAAAGCATCATCATTGTTCGTATAGCCATCACCATCGCTGTCACCCTCAAAGTTTACTTTATCTATCATCAAGATCAGCATTGGGTCGAATTTGTAGGCTTGAGTGTTGATGTTATGGCTTTTTGGATCTGTGCCTGCATTGATCTCATCGAGATTACTGATCCCATCACCATCACTGTCAAGAAGAGCATCAGAAGCATCGAATGGGTCCAATCCGTAAAGGACTTCATCGACATCAGGGATCCCATCGTTATCATCATCGAGATCGAGTCTATCAGGGATACCATCACTGTCATTATCGAACATCATATTGGTCGTCACGTTGAGTTCACTGCTATTGTTCTCACCGCTTTCGTTGAAAGCACCAAGGATGAAGCTATAGGTCGTGTTGGCATCAAGGCCTTCGAGTGCATAGGACGTACTGTTTGCGTCTAAAGTACTGAGAAGGACCTCATCTTGATAGACTCTGAAGCCGTCTTCGACATCGGAGCTATCACTCCAGTTGATAGTAAGTGCC
>JADGEC010000104.1 GCA_016744575.1 Sulfurimonadaceae bacterium
CTATGCTGAACATGAGACTAGACTAAGAGAGAGTGGCATAGTCAGCCTTACCGGTGCCTATGCCACTGATATCGATGGAGAGCACATCCAGACATCTCTGCCTCTTCCTTTTGAGACTTTCCATGTCGAGGCTGCAGGTGATGCCGAGTCCCTTGTGGTCAGGGCTGATGCCGGGCCACTCATCCTCTCAGCGATGAGCGATGACTATGCACTTTTTCAGCTACAGGTGATCAGTAAAGCCCTGAAGCTCTCTTTTTTTCCTGACCTGCCTGCTCTATTTGAGAAGAACACTATCGCACTAGAAGCAAATGCGACGCTTCAGGCAGCGCCGTTCTCACTCAAAGGAGAGCTCTTGACAGAAGGTGTCAACGTCGATATCACAGGCAAGTTTGATATTGACGATCAAAGTATGCTCTATAAGGCCTCACTCCAACCCAAAGAGAAGGCACCACTGTTTGAAGAGTACCCCATTGAGCTCTTCAGCCCTGTCAATATCATCTTCTACTCACAACTTAACAGCGATACGCTAAATATAGATGCCAATGCACTAAACATGACACTGTTTAAAAACCTTAACGATCTTAGTGGCTGGGGTAATCTGGCAACGACCACCTTTAGGGCAAAAGGGGAAATAGAAGAGAACGGTGATATAGATCTTCGCTTCAGATCTTCGACACCCTCACTCTATGCCCTTGCCAGCACCTTCAAGGACCCTCAACTGGGTAAGTACGAGTTCTATGATGCGCAACTCGACATCAACACCACTTTACGTTTAAGCGATACACTAAAGATAAAGAGTGAGGTACGTCTTCCATGGTACGTAGCACAGCTGGATTCTCAGACCTATCATACAGGAGAAGATCTCTTTTTTGAGACGACCTTTGAAGATGGTCAACTGCAGATAGACCGCTATCATCTTGATATCATGGGACGCGCTATCTACACCGACAGGCCCTCGTATCTCTCTATTGATGATAACGGCACCATCGATCTCGAGTCGTTTTGGATCTATGACACACTAGAGCTGACCGGTACCTTCGAACCTTCCTCACAACAGGGCACTCTTAAACTGGCAGGTGAGCGTTTTCATTATGAGGGACCAGAGGGTAACATAACGGCCAATGTAGATATCACGGCAGAGATCGACGGAGACCGACGTCAGGACATCGAAGGAACGGTAGTCATCCTTGATGGTCTTATAACCGCTGCTCCAAACAATGACTATGCGATCACCGATGACGACATCATCATCATCCAGGATGTCAAGCCACCTTCCACGACTAGACGCTCCATCAATATCGCTATCAAGAGTGAAAAGCCACTCACCTACCTACATGACAATATTAAAGTCGAGTTGACGCCGGACTTCACCCTCTATCAGGAGCCTTTGGGGCCTTTGCAGTTACTTGGATTGGTACATATCGATGCAGGAGAGATCACTGCCGGGGACAAGTCCTTCTACCTGCAAGAGAGTGATGTCTATCTTCAAGGTGAAAGCCCTGTCAACCCCTATCTAAACCTACATCTTCAATACACTACCCTTGACCGCATAGATATAGAGATATATGTAGCGAACACCCTTGACTCACCAGTCATCGTCTTTACCTCTTCACCGCCTATGAGTCAAGATGACATCCTCTCCTACCTTCTGTTCGGCGGGCCGGCCACCTCCACCTTTGAGAGTTCCGGTGATGATTCGACGACGGCCTCTGTCGGTGCGATGCTGCTTGGAACAGGTCTCAAGACCATCTTCAGTGACACCACCGGCATAAAAGTCGACACCTTGAACATCCTGACTGACGAAGAGGGGAAACTCGGTTATGAGGTAGGCGCGCGTCTAAACAGAGATATCCGTATAGTCTATAAAAACGACACGATCTCCAGTATCATCTTACAGTACAGCATCAACAGATCGGTCCGTATAGATGTAGATGTCCGCGAGACCGGACAGGGGATCAACCTGCTTTATATCAAGGACTTTTGAGACTCCATCTATCAAGTGCTTGCTGCATCGTCTGTAATGTCGTACAATCGACCTTAAAGCATATATCTTCCTCTTCACTGACAAATGCTTCAGCGCTCTTTATCTGCATCTTCAGTACATCCAGATCTGCTTCAGAAATATCGCTGCCAGTATGTGAACGTCTCTCTACTCTCTCTTTTATATGCTTTATGTCACACTTTATGTCCAGCACTCTATACACTACAGCAGCCTCGGAAGTAAGTTTATAGAACATCTCTCTTTGCCATCTCTTCAAGAAGGTCGCATCTAAGATGACGGGGTAGTCACTCTTTATGATGCTCTTAGCCAATTCAGCCAAACGCTTATAAGTAATAGAGGTAGCGCTGGGTGTATATATCCCCTCTTCTACTCCTTTTTTATCCTTCGTCTCAAACATACGCATCCGCTCCACATCAGAACGGATCCTGATCGTCCCATACTTTTCGACCATCATCAAAGCGAACGTACTTTTGCCTGAACCGGAGAGACCATGTGTTATGGCCAAAAAACTCTCTCTCTTTTCTGTATAGCTTTGAGCAAGTACAATATAACGGCTCACTTCTACTACTAATCTATCTCGCTCATCAGCTTCTTGTGACTGTTGAATGCTCAGAGCTGCCACTTTTGCCCGGACCATCGCCCGGTAACTCTTGTAAAAGTCTAAAAGTCTTACCGCTTCATAGTCGCCGGTCAACTCCAGATAAGCGTTTAAAAGTCTGTGACTGTGCTGCTTCAGTCCACGATATTCCAGGTCCATCAATAAAAAGGCAAGATCACTTATCACATCGATATGGTTGAGATAGGGGTTAAACTCTATGGCGTCAAATAAGATCAACTTGTTCTCATACATAGCCATATTATGTAGATGAATATCGCCATGACACTGCCGTATAAAACCTTCACTTTTACGGCGTCTAAGAAGTGGACTTAACCGTTCATACTCTTCATAGACCCAAGATGTGAGAGAGCTAAGGTCCAAGTCAAGTCTATGACTATCTGACATCTCCTCGAGATGTTCAAAGTTCTCCAGCATCGGCGATAGTAGTCGTTTAGGCTCACCATGATCACTAACTACATCGACCGGCGTGGCAGCTGCATGAGCTTGGGCGATCAGCTTTGCGATGGCATCCATCGACTCGATGGAGAGTCCATCACCTTCGACTATATTGTCAAGTTGATCTGCTTGCTCAAAGCGCCGCATCTTGACAGCATACTCTAGTACGTCACCTTCACCATCGATTGCAGGTGCTTCAATCGTTCCCGTTATTGGTATGGCACCTAGATAAAGACCTGGAGCGTAAGCGTCATTTATACGGATCTCTTCTAGAGTATAATGATGGCGTTTTTCAAATGTAGAGTAGTCTAGAAAGCCGAAATCAACCGGTCTTTTTAGTTTATAAGCGAGATCGCCACTTAGGATGATGGTAGAGATATGCGTCTGGATAAGCTCCATTTTCATATCGCTTCCCAGAGATAGACAAAGGTTTTTGACAAGAATAGTATGTTCTTCTATATTCATCTCAACAGACTTCCTTTTTGACTCTATCAAGCGGTCTCTATAATATGAGAGCACTTAAGAATATAATATTTTATTACTGTTTGCCTAAAAAGGTCAATACACGTCTATACATCTCACTGATGTTCTTCACAATCTGCTCTTTATCATAGAAGATGAGTAGTTGAATCCTGATAAAACAGTAAGATATCCAGTATGCTCTGGGCTTTATGGTCCGGGTCTATCTTTTTGCTCCTCCACCGTTTGATGGACAATAAGCCGGTCTTACCCAGAAGCTGCTTGAGTGTGATGTCTTTCTCATATGAATGGTTTAGTGTGATCTATTATTTATGACCAACTAAAATCAGTTCTTTGCAATTCAAATATTATATTGAGATCAAAGCTTTATTCCCAAGTCCAGTATTGAGTCTATAAACCTTTGTGATCGTATGCTCATTCCATCTTGATTGAGATGATATTTTGTATCATAAAGGTATTTTCGTTTAAAAAAAGAATCCTCGGGGGTACCTAAGACCTGTATATCGTTAGATAATAATATTTTTTCAAACTGTTTCTGAAAATCACTATAATTCTTTTGATCAGACCTTCCTATCTGCAGCATATTTGGATATTGGAAATAGAACTGGACTCCATTTGTTTTACACCATTTTGAAAATTCAATAATACTTCTAAGACCTCTATACTCCAGCAGATCATCTTTTGGCTTACTAAATCCAGTAGATCTACTCTTATATATGCCCTTTTTATTGATATTATCTGTTTCATCACCATTGCTATTTAATGTATTTGCAGAATAACCACTCTTCAGCAGTTTTCTCTTTATTGTGGGGATCTTGGTCAGTAGCACTTTATAGAACTTACCGGGAGTGATAGAATAGATGATCATCATCTGCTTTAACAGAGATAAAGTACTTAGATAGTTCTTATCATTTGTCAATATATAACCGGCTAGTGTATCGGTTACTTGTCCATCCCAAGTGATGTTCGCATACTCCATCGGCATGACGACGGTGTCTCCTCTCTTGAGTATCTGCTTTGTCCGGTATATAATATAGTCTGTACCTAATAAGAAATGTACACCATGATTGACTGTTGGAATCTTTAACACTTTTTCTATCTGTTCAGTATTGATCCCCATAAGAACGTTGCTGCCCGCAGTAAATACGATCTTACTTGTCTGTATTGATCTTGCTTTATCATCTTTTATCTTATAACACTGCTCGATCCAATTCGTACTGATCGGTCTCTCATATAAAAAATATACTATAAGACCATATAGGAGTATAAATAAGAACAGACTTACTAGAGTCTTTAATACGAAAGTCTTATACACCATACTGTTATCCTAAAAGTTGAAATATAAGAACTCAGACACATGCGCATTCATATAGATCAGACTCGACCCAAGTAATAGCGTGATGAATAAGACATCTCTTTTATTTGCTTTAATAGTCAACTGATTTGAGTTTTTTGTCGACAATAATAGAAAGAGACCAAACAATAAAAAGAGTGGTGTCTCAAAGTAGTGCCCTACCGCTTCCATCCAGTTACCATACCTGATATTGGTCCAGTTGAAGTATGCTATAAGAAAGTGCAGTTGAGATGGTAAAACGATCTCACCAAAGAACATCCCACTTAAGACTTTGAAAGCATCATCCAACTCCTTTGCACGAAAGAAGATCCAGGAAAAGTTAATGAAGTTAAAGGTGATGAACCATGCGAGGAGCGTGTTCATCCTGAACCCAAGACTATGCCAGGACCTATGGAGCACTATCGCAAATCCATGTAAGGTACCCCAGAGGATAAAAGTCCAACCCGCACCATGCCAAAGACCACCGATCATGAACGTTGCCATCAGATTACTGTAGGTCCTGAGATCACCATTACGATTACCGCCTAATGGCACATAGACATAATCTCTTAAAAAGCGTGAGAGTGTCATATGCCACCGTCTCCAAAAGTCTTGGATATTTGTCGCCTTATAGGGAGAGTTGAAGTTAATAGGAAGTCTGATATTAAAGAGCAGGGCAGCACCTATCGCCATATCCGTATAACCACTAAAGTCAAAATAGAGTTGAAATGTATAAGAGAGGGATGTCGCCCATGCCTCAAATAGGGCAAGTGACTGTGCGGTGTCAAATCCGACAGTCGCCCATACTGCAAAAGTGTCTGCGATGACTACCTTCTTAAAAAGTCCAATAGAGAAAATAAACAGGCCGAGTGCGATGTTCTTATAGTTCATCATTTTATTTCGAATATTGGCAAACTGAGGCATCATCTCTTCGTGGTGCACTATCGGTCCAGCTATGAGTTGTGGGAAGAACGTGACAAACAGAGCATAGTCTAAGAGATCATATTCATTTGTCTTACCACGATAACTGTCAACCAGATAGGCTATCTGTTGAAAGGTGAAAAAAGAGATCGCAAGTGGTAATGTCAGATGAAGCAGATTGATATGTGAACCAGTGATGATATCCAGATTTGTGATAAAGAAGTCAGAGTATTTAAAAAAACCAAGCAGTGCGACATTAGCTATGATACTGATTGTAAGCAATCTTTTTTTGTTGACCCGTTTATCATCATTCTCTGTAGTCAATGATCTTCCCGCGACATAGTTGATCAGCATCGAGCCTAATATCAATGGCAGATAGACAATCTCCCACCAACTATAAAAGAAGAGTGAACTAAGGACTAAAAGAGCTTTAGACGCATCGGTCAGGTGCTTCATATTTAAGTAATAGTATAGAAAAAAAGTGATTGGGAGGAAAGCAAAAATAAATTCATAACTATTAAATAACATTTAGACTCATACCTTAGTTCTCATAACTAAGTGACATAATACAATCAAACTATCACAAAAATGGTTATATTTTTTGTGACTCAACGACAGATGACCACTCGAACCTGACAAATAGAACAAGTCTAGATAAGAACAAAAATCGTATGATCATAAGAAACGATCAAAATGGAAAAGAATGGCATCAAAGATAAGAGAGAAGTAGCGGAGATAGTACCTATCGAGGACATCACAGCAGTAGTTGCTGAGATTGGTGTCATGAGCGCTCATCAGCAAATCACAGAGAAGTCATTCACCGCACTATCATCCAGTTTAGTATCGCCAATTTTCGTGAAAGTGCACACTTCCCTCATGATGCGGTAGGATCAAGGTGCACAGAGCCTAATATTATAATTCTCTTAGTATTGTGTCTACTCCATCTTTCGCATCCCCGAAGAGCATACGGGTGTTCTCTTTAAAGAAAAGTGGATTCGCGACACCTGCGTAACCTGAGGCCATACCCCGTTTCATCACGATGACGTTCTTGGCGTTCCATACTTCTACGACAGGCATTCCGGCAATAGGACTGTTGGGGTCATCTTTCGCGGCTGGGTTGACCGTGTCGTTGGCGCCGATGACCAGGACGATGTCTGTGTTCGGAAGGTCACCATTGATCTCATCCATCTCCAGGACGATGTCGTAAGGGACTCTTGCCTCAGCAAGTAGGACGTTCATATGTCCAGGAAGACGTCCGGCGACCGGGTGAATACCAAAGCGTACGTTGGCACCATTTGCACGGAGTCTTTTAGTGATCTCCGCGATGGGGTGCTGCGCCTGCGCGACAGCCATACCGTAACCCGGGACGATGACGATACTCTTTGCTTCTCTTAACAATCCAGCCGTCTCTTCTGCCGTGATGGAAACGGTCTCACCCTCGACTTCGGCTGAAGAGCCTCCTCCTGAAGTCGTACCAAAACCTCCGGCGATGACACTGATAAAACTGCGGTTCATCGCCTTGCTCATGATGTAGGAGAGTATGGCCCCGCTGCTACCTACGAGCGCACCCGTGATGATAAGCAAGTCATTAGAGAGCATAAAGCCTGTAGCCGCTGCTGCCCAACCCGAGTAGCTGTTAAGCATAGAGACCACGACCGGCATATCTGCACCACCGATAGCCATGACCATGTGCACACCAAAAGCCAGTGCGATGATCGTCATCATCGCTAAGATCGTAGCACCTTCAGATACTGTCGATGCATTGACAAACTCTATTCCTAACCAGATACTGGCAAGACCCAGCCCAAGATTGAGCCAGTGACGAGCAGGAAGAAGCAGAGGTTTGCTTCCTATCACTGCCTGCAGTTTTCCAAAAGCTATCACGGAACCGGTAAACGTCACAGCACCTATCAAGATACCCAGAAAGATCTCAACATCATGGATGGTCTTAGCTGCTCCACTAAAATGCGAAGCCGCTGCCGGGTCAAGATAGTTGGCATAACCGACTAACACTGCCGCCAGACCTACGAAGCTGTGCAGTATGGCGACTAATTGAGGCATACCCGTCATCTCGACGCGCATCGCGACGACTGCCCCGATGACACCACCGATGATCATAGCCACCAAGATCGCTTCAACACTGGCAGACTGGCTGCCCAAGATGGTAGCTATCACGGCGATAAGCATACCACTCATCCCGTAGATATTACCGCTTCGTGCACTCTCTGGGTGACTCAATCCTCTCAGACTCAAAATAAACAGTATGCTGGCGATGATATACGCAGCAGTCAATAGTCCTTCAGTCATCATCAATCCTCATACTTTTGAAACATCTTTAACATACGCTGGGTAACAAGGAAACCGCCGGTTATGTTGATAGCTGCGATCAAGATCGCGACAAAAGACAAGACCATCACCACGGTGCTGGTCTCTGTCGTAAACTGTACCAGCGCACCGATGACGATGATACCGCTGATGGCATTGGTCACACTCATCAGAGGCGTATGTAGTGCAGGCGTCACATTCCAGACCACCTGATAACCGACAAATATCGCCAGGATAAAGACGGTGAAGTGTGCAAGAAACTCAGGAGGTGCGACCATACCCAGTCCGGCCATGGCAGCGACACCGACAGCAGCTGCTATCATCCCGCCGTACCCGCTGCTCTTCTCCTCTTCCTTACTGACCACAGGTTCATCGAGTATCTTTTTCCTTTTACGGATAATAGGAGGTCTTGCAGGCTCGGGAGGCGGCCAGGTGATGACACCATCTTTGATGACAGTAGTACCACGGATGACCTCATCCTCCATATCGACTGTGATCTCTCCATCTTTCTCTTTGCACATATCACTTAACAGGTTTTTCAGGTTCGTCCCAAAAAGCTGACTTGCCTGCGTAGGAAGACGGCTCGGAAGGTCTGTATACCCGATCAACGTCACTCCATACCTGACCACTACTTTATCAGGCTCAGTCAAGGCACAGTTACCGCCGTTCTCTGATGCCATATCTACGATGACACTACCATCGTTCATGACCTCCATCATCGCTTCGGTGATAAGTCTCGGTGCCGGTTTTCCCGGTATGAGCGCCGTAGTGATGATGATATCCACCTCCATCGCCTGCTCAGTAAAAAGCGCCATCTCAGCTTTGATGAACTCTGGACTCATCACCTTGGCGTAACCACCACCGCCATCAGCATCTTCCTTAAGATCTACCTCAAGAAACTCTGCTCCCATACTCTCTACCTGCTCTTTTACTTCAGGACGGGTATCAAAAGCACGCACTATCGCGCCCATAGAGTTCGCAGTTCCTATCGCAGCCAATCCTGCCACACCGGCTCCGATGACCAGGACTTTAGCCGGAGGTATGTTTCCTGCTGCGGTGATCTGTCCAGTCAAGAACCGGCCAAAGTGACTGGCCGCCTCTATTACCGCGCGGTATCCACCGATATTGGCCATCGAACTCAGCGCATCAAGCTTTTGTGCTCTGGATATTCGCGGGACACTGTCCATAGCTAGGACGGTCGCTTTACTCTCAGCCAATTTCCTTAAAAGCTCTTCATTCTGTGCAGGCCAGATGAGACTGAGAAGGTACATCCCTTCATCGAGCAGTGTTGCCTCATGGACTTTAAGTCTCGGATGGACTTCAGGCGCTCGTATCTTCAAGATGATATCCGCCATCTCCCATAACGCTTTTGTGCCGCTGACTATCTCTACACCGACTTCCCGGTAAAGATCATCAGGGAAACTTGCTCTCTCTCCGGCCCCCGCTTCAAGGGCAATAGTAAAACCCAGTTTTAGCAGCGCTTTTGAAGTCTCAGGAGTAGCTGCGACGCGTCGTTCCCCGGTATGGATCTCTCTGGGGATACCTATCATTAAAGGCATTTATCTTCCTTTGTCAAACACATAATATTCTTTAAGTATACATCTACTCTCTTAACTTTATGTTACCTATTATCTTACGGTCACAAGATCAATATGTTTTATATGGTTTTTTTACAATACGTTACTAGAGGATACTATCTTTTGGTGCTAAGGCAGACTTGACTCTCTGCATCTTTTTTTCTGAAAATGGCTCCTGCTCGACTTAGATACTACAGGACTGAGCAGTATCAAAGTGATAAGGTCAGGTATTACGATCAGCGCGGCAAGAGTATCAGCAAGCGATCAGATAGACTATGACTCATCCAATAGACCTTCAAGAGAAGTTTTTGCAGTTCAAGCGATGAGTCGATTACAAGAAGCCCAACTGCTATCAATATTGAAAGAGTAAAAGTCTTTATCTGTATGAAAGATAGGAGCTTAAAGTTAAAAAGCATTATACTTTTGTATGAAAATAGAAGAAATAATAGAAGAAAAAGAGTTAAGACTAACATCTGCACGTCGTGAGTTTTTAGAGATCCTCATTCATGAGAACAGACCTATCTCTTTTGAAGATGTAAAAAATAAGATCCAAATGGATAAGGCGACTTTCTACAGAAATGCTTTGAAGTTTGAGAAAGAATCCATCATCAACAGCTTTGAGTCCAATGATAAAAAGAAGTACTATGAACTTCAAGAGACCCCGCACGCACACTTCATCTGTAATAGATGTAATACCATTGAGTGTTTGAAAAATGTAGAACCCATAACAATAGAAGGCTATGTCATAGAAGATATGATCTTCAAAGGGATCTGTAACAACTGTAACAAATAGTATAGACCTACTATTGCGATTGCGACTCAGTTGCATTAATTAAAGTATTCTATAAGTTCGGGCTAGATACTATTCGCGGCATGAAGAGAATAGAACAAGAACGACAGCTTTTTTTAAGATCGAAGAGCTTTATAGTGACTATGTTACTTGGGGCTTTTCTTTTTGTACTGCTCCATAACATCGCTCATAATAGTCATGACCATAAGCATGATGCCAGTTGTAGTATCTATGTCTTAGAACAGCTCATCTTTGGTTCTGACATTCTTGACGTCATCTCTATTTCAGCCCTCTTTATCCCTTTTGTCTTTCTTCTATTTAGCACGGATATACAGTGTTTAAAAATAGAAAGACAGTTCACGATCCGCGCGCCTCCTTTAGCTTGATATTCTCTCAAAAAAATAGACTTTACAGATTTAAAAAAATATTAGGAAAAAAATATGAAAGATAATAAGATAAAAAGCAGTGCGATGATCTTAGGTCTAGCTCTCATGTTGAGTGCTTGTGGTGACAGTGATAGTTCAAGTGAAAGTTCAGAAGCTTTAGAATTGGAATCTGCTAAAAAAGCACTCTTCTTTTATGGTGCTTCAACAAATGATCACTACTCTTTTGATACAGAGACACAAGCTCTTACAGATCTCAACTCAGACACTGAAGCGTTACATGAGTTTAAGATGGATGCTAATGATGATGGAAGACTTTTTGTATGGATAGACAATAAAGGGGATACAAACAGTTCAAATGATGAGGATAAAGTACTTATGTTTGACTCAGATTATTCATTTGCTGATGATGGGGATGCGACATGGGAGGATTTTCACTATCTTGGGCATTATCATGATGATGACTTAGCCGCACATACGAATGAAGAGTTTGATGTCACAAGTGGTAGTAAATACGATGCGATGGTTCGTCTTAACATATATTTGCAAGAACAAGAGACACTTAAGACACTACTTGCTGCTCAACCTGAGATCACAAGTGCAGGAACGACGATCTGTGATCATTATACTGTGACACACGAAGAAGAGAATGAGACTCACTATTTTGTACTAGGGACAGACGGGACTCTTTATACATATGAAGATGATGGAGCAATTAGTTTTAAAGATCAGACTGTTGTGACTTCAGCAGGTTGTACAGCTGGAAGATCAGGTATGAGTGCCGCAGAGGATGGTGTTCTTATTTACTTACAAAGTAAACTTTATCTTGTTGATTCACATGATGACGGCGTCACTCATGTACATAGTGAGTGGGATATCTCAGAAGTCCTTGGGGATGGTAAAGGTATAGACATGATGGTCGGTATCAGAAGCCTGGACCATGACGACGAAGATCACGATCACTAAGTCATGAGAGTTTTCCTTTGGAACATATCACTCTTACTCGCCTACAACGCTCTTGCGAGTGAGTACCATCTAGATACCATTGAGGTACAAGGTCAGAGTGAGGGTGAGATCTTAGAAGAGAGTGTTGTAAAAAAGAGTAAGGATCTGGCAAAAGAGGCATCAGGTGAGACACTTGGGGATTACTTAGAAAAAGAACAATTCATAGATTCTGCAAGTTATGGTCCTGCAGTTGGTCGTCCTATAGTCAAAGGGATGGATGGCTACCGTGTAGGTATCACAAACGGTAATATCATCTTAAATGACCTCTCTGCGATGAGTCAAGACCATGCAGTAGGTGTGATGCCCCGTGCAACGCAGAAGATAGAGTTTATCAAAGGTCCTGCATCACTTCTTTATGGGAGTTATAGCGGCGGAGTGATCCGTATCTTTGGTGAAGAACACCAAAAGAGCATGCTTAAAGATGGCCTTAGAGTAGACTCGACTCTAAGCTATGGTTCAAATGGTGCCGGAAAGATAGGTACAGCTACATTTGAAGCAGCAGGGGCTGACTTCTCTGTCTTTGCTTCAACAGCATATCATCAAGCTGACTCGTATCATGATGGAGATGGGAATCTCATAAAAGACTCAGATACACGCTCAG
>JADGEC010000105.1 GCA_016744575.1 Sulfurimonadaceae bacterium
GATGAGGGCGTACTGGTACGCTTCATCAAGCATGAGCACCCAGTAATCCCCATAGAACGGCCAGAAGAAGCTGACTTTGAGTCGTGCGTTACTATCATCGGTAGCATAGGCTTTTCCATGAGCCTCACTTGGCTCTTTATCCTCTTTCGTGCAGCTGTTAAGGACAGCGATCTTGCCATCATCTAAAAGTGTGTAGTTCGCAGAGACATTGCGGCAACCGACTTCAAAGCTGTGCTCATAACGTGCTATCTCATACCATCTGCCCAAGTATTTCTGTATATCGACTTTCTCGACTGTCTTTAAAGGAGGCTGGTGTGATGAACATCCTAAGGATAAGAAGGCGGTGATAGCTAGCAGTATTGATCTTTTCAAGAGTATCCTTTAAATAGTGAGTATCGTATCTCATAATGGTATCTTATCTATCTTGCCAGCATCTTTGTAGCTGTTTTTTGACAGTTGATACTTGAAGTGTATAGTCTCTTATACGAATGCTGTGTTTGATCGTACGTCATGGCTCCAGCTGGACTAGCTTTCATCTTGTCTCTTCTCGGCTATCAAGGATAAAAGAGTTACCGCTTAAACAGGGAGATCGCGACTTTAGCGGCTTCACGATGATCGACGATGGGTCTTGGATATTTAGGGACTGTGTTAGCCATCAGCCAGGACTCGTCATTTATCTGTTTGGGTGTGAGCTTTTCCAGCTCCTGTAGCCACCGTTTGATGTAGATCGCATCGGGGTCATACTTCTTGGCTTGCAGATAGGGGTTGAAGACTCGAAAGTAGGGTTGCGGATCGATCCCGGTCCCGGCGCTCCACTGCCAGGAGAGGACGTTCGATGCGGCGTCGTAGTCAAGTAGATGCTCAGCAAAGAAGGCTTCACCCCACTGCCATGGAAGTAAAAGGTCTTTGGTAAAGAAGGAGGCACAGATCATCCGTACGCGATTGTGCATACTCCCTGTCTGTAGAAGTTCCCTGACACCTGCATCGACGATGGGCACGCCTGTCTTGGCCTCACAAAAGGAGGTGTACTTTTCCTTGTCAGCTATCCCAGTAAAAGTATATTTGTAGTTCTCTTTCTCTATATGAGGAAAGTGATAGAGCAGATACGCGTAGAAATCTCTAAAGATCAGTTGTCTGAAAAATGCTTCAGTCGAGATGCCTTTTTGCTTTTCACGGGCCAGGTAACGCAAGACCTCACGGATGGAGATAGTCCCAAAACGCAGATGGAGGCTGAGTTCAGAAGTCCCTTTGATAGCAGGGATCTCTCTTGAGTGCTCATAGTCACTAAGTCTAAAAGCCTCGAGCACTGCCTCAGGCTCTTTGATGTTTAGATGTGTTGAGGTGAGACCTATGGACGCTATCTCGATCTTAAGCATTTTTCTCTCTGACTGCTTCAACTTCAAGATACCCTCATAGTCTGTATCATAGAGGCTTTGCTCGACGAATGGATAGGCTCGAAGATGCTCCTTTGTCAATAGACTCTTGGCTTTGTTGTAAAAAGGGGTGAAGACGAGATAGGGTGTATGGTCGGCTTTCAAGACCTCTTCGGGGCTAAAGATATAGATGTCGTGGAGATAGTTGAAAGGGAGGAGACGTGATACCTCAAGGTCACGTTGACGGGCATACACATCATAGTCACCACTGGCAGCCACCTCGTCAAATCCCAAAAGTGCCAGAGAGCTGAAGACCTTGATGGGGTCTGCGAAATAAAGCTTGAGATCAAGCCCTTTGTCCTTTAATCTCTGCTTCAGTGCCACGACTCGTGAGAAGATGAACGAGACCCGCCGGTCATCAGCCTTGAGTCCTTGCAAGATGTTGCTATCAAAGATGAAGATCGGTAAGACCTCGCCTCGTAGAGAGAGTAGGGGATTGTCCTGCAGGCGAAGATCTCGTCTAAACCAGAGTATGCGTCTCACTTGCCGCTCTTGATGTCAGAACGAAGTGCAAGCTCCTTAGGGTAAGGCTGCAGGAACTTCTGACCTAGGAGATAGGTATTATTATATTTTTTGGCAAACATGGAGAGGGTGCTCAGCGGTGTGATGAGTGGGATGATCTTGGCAGTAAAATCGCGTATCTGTTCATACAAGGTCGCTTTCTCGATGGAAGAGACATCGTTCTTGATGAACCCGACCATATGTTCGAGGACATTATGGGTCTTCTTGACACTGCTTTTTTTGGCGATCGTGGTCTTAAAGAGTATTTCGTACTCCTGCAGTAGTATCGCCATCTCTTTTTTGTCCTGATTACCGACCAGCCTTCCCATCTGTCTGTAGGCGGTCTCATCTTTGGCCTGGAGCATGAACTTGTAAGACTGGTGAAGATCGACCAGGGCGTTCATAGTTGGCGAAGAGACTCTGAAGCTCTCGAAGTCATCATAGGCAAAGAGCTGCATGATGAAGTTCTCTCTTACCCAAGGATCGTTGAGATGACTCTCTTCCTCCATGGGTAGAAGGGGGAACTGCTCTTTACACAATGCGGCGAAGAGTCCGTCTGTCTTGCCTTCGGCAAAGCCATTTGGCAGATAGGCTTTTGCACTGTTTAGCCCACAGTTTGGTAACTTTGATCTGAAGATGATGGCGCTGAGAGGCTGCTCTTTGATCGTGTCCAGATCGTCTTGCGAAGTACGAAGAAGTCGATCTGTAAGATCGGTACCGTCTTTGTTCGACTGGAGAATCACTGCTTCTTTTTGACGGACTAGCCTAAGGGATGCTCTTGGGTCCCCAAAAACAAGGTCTTCAGGACAGAAAGAGACAAACTGCGCATATTGGCGTAGTTCGTCGGTGATGAAGTGATCATGTATATGAGTACTGTCAAAGCGGACTTTGTTACCCAGAAGAGATGAGGAGACTGCTATACGCATCATCGATTTTCTTTTAGATCATTGGTTATCACAGAGAGGATGTTCTCTGAACTTCCAAAGTGATCAAGAAGTCTAAAGCTCACTTCTGGATAGTTCAAAGTCGACTCTCGCAGCTTCTCAGGGATATCATGATGGACATGTTTTCCCGAGTTAAGAAAGAAAGGATAGACCTCTATTTCGGTGATACCAGCTTGGACCATTAAAGCGACTGCCTCCTCGATAGTCGGCCTGGCAAATTCCAGAAATGATGCTTCCACCTTGGCATAGCTGTCTCCAAGTCTCTCATTAAGTGCTAAGACCATGCTCTGAAATTCCCGGTTGGAGACCTCTCTGCGACTGCCATGTGCGATGAGAAGTAAGGCTTTCATCTTAGTCCAGCCTGGACAACGGCACCGCCGCTGAAATCTGAACAAGTCATTGTAAAGAGTGTTTTCATAATAAGACACCTCCTATTTGTTAAGTATTTTAGAGGAATATTCAACTGTTTTGTAGGGAGCTATTGTCGATTGATATCTGAAAGCTCTTTTCCAGCAGAAAAAAGTCAGAGAGAGCATGCTAGATCGTTAATACATGGAGTCCGCTTGAAAATCTTTTGACGCTTACGTATTTGGTTATAATCCCCTCCAAAATATTCTGATAAAAAGAGACTACAGATGCCAGAGCAACAGATAAGTGTAAAAGTAGGTAAAGAACTGATAGTCGACTGTTACGATGTCGCCTTTCGTTCATTATATGAGACCATTGTCAATAATGACTATGTAGATGCGGATGATATTGATTTTTTTATACAGCACCTTGAAAGTCTTATCGTCTTGATCTTGGAGTCTTCGGCATATAAAGAGAAAGATGCTTTGAATAGTCATCACAGTGAACTGGTCCTTGATATGGTCGAAGCGATCACCTCACTGGAGAAGCATGATGGTGACTATTTCGATAAGGCTTTAAAACTGATGACTCCAGTCAGCGATGACATCTACTTTATCTGTCATCCGGAACGTTTGGGTGAGAGTCCGCAATACTCGACACATGAACTATTTCAGCTCGACAGAGAGCTAAAATAGTGCACGCCGTCACTGATCTGTTTACCTACTTGACATAGAAAAAGCCTCATTAACGATGAGATCTGACTAAAATAATAATAAATAACTTAAAACATAAATAATTCATGAAATATGACGATTATAGTTGCTATTATGAGAGGGTATGGTCTCTTTTGTACAGACAAGGATGTAGTCGTCTTTGGGTCTAACAGACTCTTAGCCCATTTAGGAAAGATACGGACCCTTTAGATCTTAAAGATAAGGATGAGGATGTTTCGAGTGTTATTGGCAGCTATATTACTTTTTGTCACTGGGGCCTCATCTGACGTTCTCCGATTCGGGTATGACATAGAGCAGTTTACCCGGTACAACACAAAAGACACGAAACTGGCTATCTCCATCTGGCTTGATGAGTTGGCTTCTGATACTATTTATGATATCGACCCTATCGCTTATGATGATCCCAGGCAGATGGCTAGTGACCTCGAGCACGACAAGCTTGATTTTGTCACGTCATCGTCACTGAACTTTGTCAAATATTTTGATAAAACCACACTTACAGATGGTTTCAGCGGAGGTGACAGTAATAGTACTGCCCACAGACTGCTTCTTGTCACCCAGGAGGGTTCTTCGATTCGGTCGTGGCAGGGGCTGTCATCCGCAAAGGTCTTTAGACTTGCCAGTAGTGATATCTCCGAGCTTTATCTGAAGATATCGCTGAGCAGACATAAGGTCCCTGATCAGGTAGAGTGGATCACGATCGATAACTATCAGCAGGGTCTGCTTAAGCTTTTTTTCGGCAAAGGTGATGCCGCTATCGTGACAGAGAAGGCATTGATGCTAGCTGCTGAGATGAACCCGCAGATGAGAGAGCGTCTTAAGGTCTTTGACACGAGTACCCTGAGTGATGTCACTCTGAGTTATTTTAGAAAAGGCTTAGACGAAAAGATGCAAAAGGCGATAACAGATGCGGCAATGAAGATAACGAGTAACATACGCGGTCGTCAGGTCCTCGATGTGTTTCGCTCTGATTCCATCATCAAGACTCCTATTAGTAATCTTGCCCCCACTGAAAAGGCTTATCGTGAGTATCTGGATCTGATAAAGCGTGAAGAATGATGATAATGCTCAAACGTATTGTCCTGTCACTGCTATTTGTCATGACAGCTGTTCTTTATGCGAACACGCTGCCGGTACTGCATGTCGGACATCTGCTCTATGGCTCTGTTGATGCCAGTCCGAAAGACATCAAGACTACTTTGGGCCTCTGGATGCAGGAGCTTGGTCTTCATATTGGAATGCAGATAGAGGCGCATTTCTATGATTCTGTTGATATGCTGGAGAAAGATTTCACTGCAGGAAAGCTCGATTATATCCTGATCAATCCATTGGACCTGATCAAGAACTTCGATCTCGAAGAACACATCGAAGGTTTCAGCCCTTCAAGAGATGGAGCGAATCAGCACAATACCCTGGCTCTGCTGGTCAGAAATGACCTGCAGATAAAGACGATCCATGATCTCCAAGGTAAAAGAGTAGGTGTCCAGAAAGATGATGAGGTGGGAAGGATCTATTTAGATGTGCTGCTGATGGAAGAGGGCCTCTCAAGGCATCAAGCGTTCTTTTCAAAGGTCATTATCGAGAAAAAACATTCCAAGATACTGCTAAAGCTTTTTTTCAACAAGATCGATGCAGCAGTGGTGACAAAAGGGACGCTTGAGCTAGTCAATGAGATGAACCCTCAGGTGGGAGATACGATGCATATCCTCGAAGAGAGATCGGTTCAGATGGGAATGGCAAGTATCTTTCATAAGGATATTGACCCAAAGATCATTGAGAAGTTTGAGCATTCCATAAAGACACTGCATGAGAATAAACGTGCAAAACAGATATTGATGCTTTTTAAAGCAGATCGTCTGGAGCGTTTCTCAAAGTCAGACTCTGATGAACTAAAGGCGTTATATGAGCGTTATCAAACCTTGAAGGAGGATCGTAGTGATAGAGAAGAGTAGAGTAGGTGCATGGAAGAACAAAAAAGAAAAAGAAGGAAAGATGATGAACAAGATAGTAGGATCCATAGTCTTGGCAGTGCTTCCGACACTACTGCTCGCCCAGACAAAGGTGGTGTCTTTGAATGACGCGATCGCTATTGCATTGGAGAACAATAACCAGTTGAAGGTCTCTGATACGGCCATCAAGATAGCTGATACGCAGTATGAACAGGCTATGAGCGCACATTATCCGACACTTGACCTTGATGTCACTGCTATGCGTATGGATGAGGACCCTTATTTTCAGATGCGTGGGACAGCGACCACGCCTGCCGAAGTGGCGCAGCAACAGCTCCTTGGCAATGCTCAGTTCATAGATAGTGTCGATACATTGCAAAATGGCGGTGCACCAGGCACACCGACAGCGACTCAGGTCGCACAGGGGGCAATAGCCGCTGGCCAGGTCAGTGGCATTTCATACCCGATCGCGATGGATGTCCAGATGATGGGTAGAGACAGTATCTTGAGTCAGTTGAACCTGACACTTCCCCTATATACGGGAGGTAAGATCACTGCGATCACAAAACAGGCAAAGATCGGTAAGGACATCGCCAAAGAGGATAAACGTAGAAGCCGTAATCAGGTAGTCTATGATGTCAAGCGTTACTATTATGGTGTGCTCCTTACGAAACAGCTTCGAAGCCTTACCGAAGATACGCTTGAAAGGATGCGTTTTACGCGCGACTTGACATCCAGACTCTATCAGGGAGGTTCTATGCGTGTCAAAAAGACGGATTATCTACGTAGTAAGCTGAGTGTCAACTTCATAGATTCGCTCCATGAGACGCTTCTTGCTAAAGAGACTATGGCAAAGTCAGCGCTTATCAATGCTATGGGACTCTCGTGGCGTGATGAGGTAGAGATCATTGATACCAGTTTTACTGCTCCGACGATGGACAAGACGATGACGGCACTGGTCGATGATGCGTATCGTTTCAACCCAGACTATACGACACTCAGACTGGCCATCGATGTCTATGGTGCGAAGATCGATGAGTCTAAAAGTGACTACCTACCAAATGTAGCACTTATGGGAAGTCTCCAGAACATCTACAATGATTATGATTATGGTGTGGTCAACGACACGACAAAGAACTCCTGGTCCATCGGTGTCGGCCTGAGATGGGAACTTTTCAACGGTGGGCGAACTATGAGCAAAGTCGAACAGAGCCGCTTAGAGAAACGTAAGCTTGAGCAGCAGGAAGTCTTGCTTCAAGAAGGGCTTGCGCTACAGGTCAAGCAAGCTTTTTTACAGATGCAAAGCAGCTACCGACAGTATGGTATCCTTACAGAAGCGGTCGAGACGGCAAGAGAGAGTCGTGACCTGAACACCCGGGCTTATCAGGAGGATATGGTGGAGACCAAAGATGTTATCGAGTCGCAGCTTTTTGAGGCATTTACGGAAGGTGACTTCTTCCGTTCTCAACATGACCATGCACTGGCGAGGGCGACAACAGACTATATCGTCGGTACTGCTATCGAACAGCAGTTAGATCGTTAGGCACGTCGATGTCATCTCACTTGATAGGAGCTCTTTTCCTAAGTATGTTTTTGTTCGCATCATCTACTGCCGCCGAACCAAGATTTCAGGGAAAGATGGGTTATCTTATCGATGGCATGGATGAAGTCCGTTACAAGAAAGATGCCCGACTGGCGTTTTCTATGTGGGTCCAGGAGCTGGATGAAGCAGAGAACATCCAGACTGAGATCGAGTATTTTGAGACAGCAGAACAGATCGTCGGCAGTTATCGCTCTTCGGAACTTGATATGCTTGTACTAAATCCGATCTTCTATCTACGCCATCAGCAGACGATAGACCCGCTGACCAAACAGTACTGGATCGTCCAAAAGCATCTCCATCTCTTTGAGAAGAGCGTCATCCTAGTCAGAAAAGAGAGTAACATAAAGAGCTTGTCAGATCTTAAGGGCAAGCGCATCACGACCCGTCATGAGAACTATTTGGGCAGACTCATCCTTGAGAAAGAACTTCTTGAGCAGGTCCATACTGGTTTAGAAGGTCATATCAAAGAGGTCATAGAGACTTCAAGGGCCAGTACCGCACTTTTAAAGACTTTTTTTGGCAAGAGCGATGCCTGCCTCGTCCCTGCCTATACATTGAGACTTGCTAAGGAGATGAACCCAGCTATAGGGGAGATGCTCGTCCCTATCTTCGAAAGTGAGGCCGTTTTTTTCCCGGTCCTGGTCATGTTTCATAAAGATAGTCAGGATGCGATGGTCAATGCATTCGAACAAAATATCGATAGTATGGACAAGAGTGTTCGGGGACAGAACATCAATGAGCTTTTTAAGATCAAGAAAGTAAGTAAGATCGATCACGCAAGTCTGCAGCCTTTGAAAGAGTATTATCAAAAATACCTTCGCTTAAAAGAGCGCTACGGGGTGAAAAGTGAGTAGAATACCTTCCACAATGGCTTGCATGCTAGCTCAGAGAGTGATGAACAGGAGTCTTAAGGTACTGTTGTTCATATTATGGATGCTGACCAGCACTCTTGGGGCTGATACAGTGAAAAAGGAAGTCAACGCAGCTTATCTGACAAATGGCATGAACGATCTTGGTTATAAAGATGGACGTATGGCTTTTAGTATGTGGATGCAGGAACTTTCTGGTAAGGAAAACATCGATCTAAATATCAGCTACTATGATTCTCCAGAAGAGATATTGAAAGATTTTCAGGCATCAACAGTGAAGTTGATAGGCATCAACCCACTTTTCTACCTTGAGGACTCTCAGGCATATGGCACATCAGCAAGTCATATCTGGGCAGCACAGGTAGGTGAGAGCTTTTTTGAGAAGATGGTACTGCTGGTATCTAAGGAGGGCAGCATCGATTCGCTGCTGGCTCTGAAAGGAAAGCGCATTATCCGCGCTGAAGACAATCTCTTAGGCAGGCTGTTTCTTGATACTGAACTCCTTAAGGCGCAGCATGTGCTTAGTTCTGGTCATATCAAAGAGATGATGATAACCAAGAAGAACAGTACGGCTATACTCAAGACCTATTTTGGTAAGGCTGATGCCTGTATAGTGCCTGAGCTCGCATACAGATTGGCTACCGAGATGAACCCTTCACTTGGTAGGAGACTTCATATACTCGCGGAGTCTCCAAGAGTGTTCACGCCGATACTGTTACTGATACATGAAGATACGGACGACGGACTTTACAATGCTTTTCATCGTAACGCCACAACACTCGATCAAACACCCAGAGGACAGAACATCCTGGACCTTTTCAAGATGAGAAGGCTTTTTGTCCTATCAGATGAGCAGCTGAGACCGATGCGACAGTATTACAGTGAGTTTCTGGCATCCAAGCAGCGTTATGGGGTCGAAGATGAGTAGATCATCTCTATCAGAGGTGTATAGATGTCTGAAGGTGTTGCTTCTGTCGTCTTTGATGGTCGTATCGCTTCTCAACGCTGAGATACTCAGGCAGGAGGGGAGCGGGGGTTATCTCTCTGAGGGGACGGACACCCTTGACTATAAAGATGGTCGTATTGCTTTTGAGATGTGGGTCAATGATATCGCCGAGAAAGAGAACATCCATATCGAGGTCGAGTTCTATGATGAGCATAAGAAGATCTTGGATGACTTCACAAATAGTACCAAGCATTGGTTGATCAGTGTCGATCCTCTCTTCTATCTACAAGACTATAAAAAATATGACAAGACCGTCCGTGATATTTGGGCAAGTCAGCATGGTCCTGATCGACTTGAGAAGATGGTCTTATTAGTACGAAAGAGCAGCGGCATCAATACGCTTGCCGACATCAAGGGAAAAAAGCTGATGAGTCAGAAAGATGATCTTCTTGGAAGGATATTTCTTGATAAAGAGCTCTTTGCCACGCACGCTTGCTCAAGTGAGGGTTTTATTGATTCGATGTCTATGACCGATAAAGACAGTACCGCAATACTGAAGACCTATTTTGGCCAAGTCGATGCCTCTATCGTCACAAAACACTCTTTTGAGCTTGCGAGAGAGATGAACCCTGCACTTGGTAAGGAACTAAAGATACTTGTGGAAAGTCCACGACTTTTTGCCCCGTTGTTGATCTTGACACACCGTAGTGCGGGTGATGAGCTCGATCAAGCTTTTGCACGTAGTGTGGCAGATCTTGAAAACACGGTAAAAGGGCGGAACATCCTGACACTTTTCAAGATGAAAAGGATGATAATCCTTTCAGGGACCGAGTTACAGGCAATGAGAGAGTATTACCAGGAATACTTGGACTTGAAACGACGTTTTGTGGAAGTAAGTCGATGATGCAGCGCCTGATCCTCTTATCTTTACTGTTGATGCACTCTCCACATATGCTCTACTCGGCAGAGAGCAGACTTGATTCGAGCGTCGGTTATCTCATCGATGGTATCAATGATTTTCAGTATAAAGACGCACGTCTGGCCTTTGGGATGTGGATGAAAGAGTTATCGGCAGATGAGGGTGTCAAGATGAGATTAAAGCCGTATGAGTCATCTGAAAAGATCTTTGAAGACTATAGCACGGGTCAGTTCTTTATGCTTGTGGTCAATCCGATCTTCTATCTTCGAAATGAGCAGCTGATCAAAGAGAGCTCTCAGGAGTATTGGGCTGTGCAGTTTAATGAGAAAAAGTTGTATAAGATGCTTCTCTTGGTCAATAAACGCAGTGATATAAAGACTCTTGCTGACCTCAAAGATAAACGAGTGGCTACCCGTGATGATAATCTTTTAGGAAGACTGTTTTTTGATACAGAACTCCTTAGAACAGTGCATGAAAAGGCCGAAGAGCATGTCGAAGAGGTCTTCGGTGTAAAGAAAAGCAGTACTGCGATCTTAAAGACGTTCTTTGGTGATGTGGATGCCTGTATCGTCCCAGAGTTTGCGTTCAAGCTGGCCAATGAGATGAACCCTGCGCTTAGCAAGGATCTGCGGGTGCTTTCGAGCAGCGAACAGATATTTATCCCGATGCTGTTGGCCTTTCATGTAGATATGGATAAAAGCCTGCCCACAATATTTAAACGCAATGTTGAGAATATCGAGAACTCAGTACGTGGACGGAACATCTTGGGTCTTTTCAAGATAACTGGATTATCTCCTGTCACAGATAAGGAACTTCAGCCAATGAGACAGTACTACAGTGAATATCAGACACTTAAGCAGCGGTATGGGAATGCTGATGAGTAGACAGACCTATGATATGAGAGAGGTTAGACCTAGAGCTATGTCATTTGTGACGCTCATCAGTGAGAGAAAGATCAGTAAAAGTTACGATATTACAGTAAAAATGTTCTATAATGTTAACAATATGTTAGGTGTAGCTATCGATGATGATCACCTGACATCGAAGCAATGGGAGGGGGTATAAGATGAATAGACAACATTTCTTAACGGGTATCTTTGTCAACAGTGATAACGAAGAGCAGTCACAGGCCTTTGTTCGACTGATATTTTATATCCTGATCTACTTCTTCTACTTTACCCTGGTATTAGCTGGTCTTTCAAGTCCTCCATCACAGTCCTCCGTCATCATAATGGTCACTTTGCAAAGTTATGCGATAGTGCACTATATATGGGTACGAAGGTCTCCATCTCCTAATATGCTGCGACGAGTCATCGCTGTGTTAATAGATATCAGTGCTGCGACATTTGGTATCAATCTTCTTAATAGTGCAGGGATGTTCCTCTATCCATTATATCTTTGGGTCATTGTCGGAAATGGGATGCGTTTTGGACGTGAACTGATGTTTATTGCTCTGCTTGCCACACTCATTGAGTTTGGTCTTATCTTATACATACATCCTTACTGGACTGAGAACATCGAGATCGGTCTTACACTGATGGGCATGATAGTCGTCTTACCGCTCTTCTTCATGGTCATGTATGAAAGGCTCCAGTTTACCAATGAGCGTTTGCGAGCGCAGCTAAGGGTACAAAAACAGCCTGAAGAAGTGACGACTGACTTCACAGAACCAGCGCTGAAAGTGATGTTCTCCGCAAATAGTCTGTTTAGAAGGACCTTTCTGTTCATCGTGGGTATCGTCCTTTCGGTCGTCGCTCTTTTTAACTACTCTATTATCTACTCCCAGCAGCAGGCACTATTGGATGTCCTGTTCTCGAAAGCACAGACGGTCGCAAAGTCGATCGCCTTGGTCTCAGCTGATGCGATGGTGACAGAGGATGATAGCTTTATCGTCGAACATGTCCAAAAAGTATTAGAGGACAATGAGGAGATCATCTATACCCTGGTCAGTAAACGTGATGACTACACCATCTATAAC
>JADGEC010000209.1 GCA_016744575.1 Sulfurimonadaceae bacterium
CACCAGACCAGCCTAACGTAGCAAATATAATAAAGGGTATCAGCAGGGTCATCACTCTATTCATGGGAGTCATTATACATTAAAAAAACGGAAAAATAGTCATTTATCCATCACAAAAGCAACAAAAAAGAGATTAAAAAAGTGATGGACAGAGCTTTATACAGAGCAGTTATCTTTCGTATCGATCCATTGAATGATCGAAGCTTTTTTTTCAGGGAACAGGCTATTTCAGGGCGACTATCCGTGGTAGTACCCCTTGATAGAAGTGTTGTTTCGAACGCGCTTTAAAAAGAGCACCGGTAAGACAAAAAGATCTACGATCAGAGAAAGTGTGACAAGCAGTGAACTATACAGACCTATATGGGCTATGGTATGATCGGGAATAAAGACAAGCGCGACAAAGGTCGATGCCAGGATGATATTTCCCATACCCAGTGGTGTGCCGATGTAGACAAAAGAGCTCTCCAGCGCATTAGCTGCACTGCGGGGCTTGTTTCGATTATTATGATAATAGTAGATAAAATGGAGTGTTGCATCACTTGAAAGTGCCACAGTGATTATCATCGCTACGAGCATCTCCGTGGAGAGCGGTATATTGAACATCATGATAGCAGCAAAGAACCAGGCAAGCGGGATAGTGTTTACGATAAACGCAATACGGGCGAGCTCTGCGGTCCGAGTGATGTAATAGATAGCACTTACGATAAGCGTCAACACAAAAAAGACGACATAGAAAAGGGTGTTGATACTATCCATCTTTGCGATATCGAGTAGGCTTGAACGGTCTTGTATCTGGATATCCTCATCGCGCAAGAAACGCAAGATCGCTGCCTTATCACTTGACTCACCCAGATAGATAGCCAAAGTAAGATGATCGTTTACCATGATATCCTTGGTAATGTCATACAGATCGAACATAAATGCGTAACTATCCACATCAATAGTATCAAGCTGAAAATGTTCACCTGGATGCTCTTGCATATAGAGCCTCCTGATCTCACTATAGGCTGAAGCAAAGCCCTCTATATCTTTAAACTGGCCACCTAGAAGGTTCTGGATGTTCTGAAGCTCGAACAGAGTCTGTGCATCCATACCCTGCTCGTTCAACGCAATATGGATCTGTTTGCTCTCTGTATCAGCTGAGACTGCCATGGGTTGATAGAGATAGATAGTCATCGCATAGATGAACGCTGCGCCACTCAAGAACAAAAAGAGGTGAAGCCCCCTGTCATGATAGGCAGCCTCTTTTTGCGCAAAGTACCGAGCACTATCTTTCGTCACTATCTTTGGGTCCTTCTGTCTGAAGAACGAAAGGATCATCGGCAGTAGAGTGAAACTGAAGATGAACCCAACAGTAGAGGAGAGGATCACATTAAGCCCCATCGAGTAGAGGATATGTGAATCGACAAGCATCAAGGAGCCGATCCCGATGATGGAGATAGAGGTCGTCCAGAATATAGGAGCCACTGTCTTGGTGATGACCCGATACAAGACGATCGGACCATGTCTAAAGCGTTGAAGCACATGCCATTTATAGTAGATATAGATAAAGTCCATCACAGACACCGTCACTGACAAGATGACGATCGAGATATGCGTCACCTGCACAGATGAGACCAGCTGAAACAGCCCTACCGTCGTGATCGTGGTCGCCGATATGAAGATGATACCGAGGATAGAAGAGAGTATACTTTTAAAAGCGATACTAAATGAAGCGATAAGGATGATGAACAAGATAGAGAAGAGTGCTATGTCTTTCACATGACTATCTTCCTTTGTCTCAGTCAGTGTCAACGGATAACTGGACGCGACTCCGGAGAAGTCCACTTCTGCCGAAGAGAGAAGATAGAACATCACCTTATCCTCATCTATAAAACTTTGAAACTTCGTTCTTTGATCGTCGACCATCTTGTAGATCACATCATCACTCTCATCCATCAACGAGACGATCTCCATCATCGACTGCTCGTCATTGAGGACATTATCTATGATGCTCTTCTGCTCAAAAAGAGAGTTAACACCGACGACACCCTTTTTCGCCAGCAATACTTCTTGCAAGGTCCTCAACTTCTTGACGGCTTTGGGACTCCAGCTATCAGCAGAGATGTCTACTACGACTTTCTTGACATATAAAGAGGGGTATTTCTGTTTTAGGAGCTTACTGTACTCTTTACTTCCATTTAGCCATAAGGCCTTATCACTATATACAAAACCAGTCTTGATAAACGTCGCTGCGTAGATGACAGCGGCAAGTATAAGTGTGCTAAAGAGGACTCGATATCTTAATAAAGTCCCCAAATAAGCATAATATGGCAATCTTTTGACAGTCACTTATAGCACCTTGGGTCTATTTGTGTCTTGGGACTTCAATAATGCAGGTCGCCAATACATCATATCTCTTCTCACCGACCGCCTTCGAGGACGATATATTTTTTCGAGATTATACTGCAAAATGCCCTATACACAGCATAAAAGGAAGGCTCAAGTCATAGTAGTAGACCATAAAGACCAAGATCTTCCCTGCTGCCCTACTCTATTCTACTCACCCTGTAATTATGACCCATAAATAAAAGAGAAATTTATATTAATTAATATAATACATTGCGACTCCCATCAGGTCAGTCTGATATACTTCTGCCAAAGGAGTCCATCGATGAGCCTGATATACTGTAGATCATGTAGCGGTATCTTAAGCGAAGGCGATGCCAGATGCCCACATTGTGGAGCCTTCTCACCAAAAAGAAAAAGCTCTCATGTA
>JADGEC010000106.1 GCA_016744575.1 Sulfurimonadaceae bacterium
GGCTATCAAGCGGTCATATTCTGGGGAGGTCTTCGCGGCGCGATCGTACTGGCGCTGGCACTCTCCCTCCCGCTTGAACTGGAATACTGGTATACGATCCAATCAATAGCCTATGGAGTCGTCATCTTCACGCTCTTCGTCCAGGCTCCTACTATACCGCCACTGATGAGAAAAGTCCGGTTATGACTGGAGAAGACGTGCTTTTTCAGCTTACTCTTTAAGACAGATCATCAACAAAAGCCTTAACAGCAACAGCGCAGTCGTTCTCCTTCTTTGACATTTGTGACTTCGAGATAGATCTCTTCATCTCGCGTACTGCCTTCGCTGGCCTTCTTTAGGGCACTCCAATCTATGTTCTTACCAAAGGAGACAGTTGTATGACCAAAAGCAATAGAGTCACTACGCTTAACGCCATAAAAAGAGTTCGAATCTTCTCCATCATCTATTTTTCTATCAGTCAAATATAAAAGAGCCGGCTCAACCGTTTGTAGACTTTCATGCATTGGAAGCAAGGGATATGTACCTGATCGCTTATAGATATGTGGGGTCTTTACTAACTCATGTCTAACACTACATCCTGCATAGATATATATTATAATACTCAGAAATATAGATCTGGTAATACTTCTATGTATGGAGCTTTCCTTATGGTTGTTTGTTCAATCGATAAAAAAGAAGATGATCGACAATGATCTTTGGTATATATTTAGCAAATATTGTATTAAATAGTCTTTGCCTTGTCACAATATAACTAGACCTATGAAATCGACTTTCAATTATTCTCTCTATACGTTCAGCTATTACTTTAGCAGGAAGAGCATCTTTTTTAGCTCCGATCATTATCTTATCGACATTGTAAGCCATATTAGAGTAGTCACCATCATAATAGGCTTTTAGACTGCCAATGTTCTTCTTCCATAGTCTTGATGCGATAGGACCTGGTTGTATTGTCACTACTTTTATTCCGTACATCATAAGTTCTCGTCTATACACTTCAGAAAGACTTTCAAGTGCATGTTTGGCAATACAATAAGCACCGTTCATAGGAGTGTTAAGTATACCAGATATGGAACTTATATTTATTATTTTTCCTGCTTTGCCTTTGAACTCTTTACTGGCACCAAGAAACGGCAAAAGGGCATTTGTGACATTTCTAACACCAAAAAGATTGACTTCTATTTGATCTTTAAATACTTCATCATCTAACAAGGAGATAGGCCCGCCAATAGCGTGACCTGCATTATTTACTAAAGCGGTAAGCGAATCCTCGCCTAAGACATCTCTGACAATGAGTATAGATGCATCGATCGCTTTTTTATCTGTTACATCAAAGACTAGAGAGGTAAAGTTCTCCGTAAACTCTTTTTCTAACCTCTGTTTGTCGCTCTCTTTTCGAACCGTTCCAAAAACATGGTAACCCTTCTCTAGAAAGTACTCTGTTGCAGCATAGCCTATTCCAGATGACACGCCTGTGATAAAAATATATTTCATCGATCTACCCTTTTCAATAACGCGACAAATGAACTATCCAGGCTATTTGTCATATCCCTGTATCTGGCACTATTTACAAAGTCTTCTATTCTTTTTTGATCTTGTGCTGAAAATACGATCACTCCATCCATCAAACAAGGTATTTTCTCTTTGGCTTCATCTTCATCTCCTGATGAAAGGTGTGCAAATGTCTTAGTATGACAGAACATAGTGATGTCACTATCGGCTATCATCTCCTCAATATCTTTTGCTATCTTGCTTTTTCCCTTATAGTGGTGAATGGCGTAAAGAGCCTGCTCTGATCTTTTTTCACTACTATGATCGCTATCTACAGCATGTGTGAAACAAAAAGTGAACTCTTTTACAGCAAGGATTCGAAACAGGCTTACAAACTTGAAAAGACTCATCTCTACCAATCGTTTGAAAGCAAATATATTTGGATATGCGACTATAAGAAGAGTGTCTCTGAGATCAGGTCTTTTTCCATGTAATATTTTTACGACTTTTGCTTTAAAAAATAATTCAGCTCCTACTTTTGATACAAGAGGTCCTGCTAAAAGATTATAAAGATCATACAACCAATTCATTCTAGTGCTAAACCAATTGATAGCAAAGACTTTATTGTCTATATCTATATACTTATCTGCTGGTAAGATATACATATGACTATTTTTAGATATCCTTGCTTTGACTGTATCGACTTTTTGCATGTTAGCTCTTTATACTTTTCTGATCGTAACGATCTGTCCAGAAAAAGCAGCATTACCTGTAAGAGGGTCAATGACATTATGATCTGTTATATCATTGACACTGACTCCTGCTTTTGCTCTGGCATGTGAGTTTTGTGTATCTTCTCTTGTATGTCCAAATCCGTGAGGGATACTAACGACTCCGGCAACGATCTCTTCATTCACTTCTGCGACTATCCTTATCTCACCAGCATTTGACCTGACTATGATCTCATCCCCATCTTCTATCTGCAACACAGAAGCGCTACTTTTATGTAACATCGCCGTACAGCGTACATTTTTGTTTGAACTGAGTCTTTTGACCTGATGCATCCATGAGTTATTAGTAAAAAGATCTCTTCTGCCTATAAGGCGGAACTCCTCCTTGTCAAGTATTCTATTTTCAGATTCGACTTCTAATGCTTTTTGTAGGGCTTCAACAAAGATGTCCGGTGCGAGATCGATCTTCTTATCATGTGTGATCAAAATACCGGGAATCGATGGACGTAAGGAGCCTAGTGAGATCCCATGTTTTGAATCAATGACTTTTTTCAGGCTTAGCCCGCTAAACCATCTTTTAGGACTGCTCAATCTACCATAGACACCAGTAAGTAATCCGATGTTGATGATAAGTCTAGGTGTCATGGCTCTATCTATAAGGGATAGACCATTTTTACTAAACCTTTTTGTCAACTCTTTAAGTACCTGCCAATCATAGGGTCTGTCCTCTTCTACTTTGATAAGAGCTTCTGAAAACTTTGCATTATTATTAACTGAGATCGCATTGAAGATCAGATCATAATGATCTATCTCCAGTCCACTTGGAGTAGGCAAGATCAGATCAGCATGCCTTGTGGTCTCATTGATATAGTTATCAATACTTACCATGAAATCTATATCTTTGATAGAATCATCAAGAAGTCTCCCATTTGGAGATGTCAACACAGGGTTTCCACAGACTGTGATAAAAGCTTTTAACTGTCCTTTACCTTCAACTGAAAACTCCTCTGCCATAGCAGATACTGGGAGTTCTCCGGAAAACTCTTTTAGACCTCTCACTCTACTGTTAAATCTACCAAAAATATTTTTCTGCTGTTTTTCTCTTGCTAACTCAATGGCGGGAGCAGTAAACATCATACCACCGGGTGTGTCAAAATTCCCACTGATAATGTTTAGTATGTTTATAAGCCATTGGTTAAGCCCTCCATTAGATTGTGTGCATACACCCATTCGTCCATAAATAACCGCTTTTTTACTTTGAAAGAACTCACTTGCCAATCTCTCTATCTCTTTGTCATCTATACCTGTTTTCTCGGAAGCATATGCTGGAGTGACCTTCTTAGAAATAGGTACTATTTGATCAAAGTTCTTGACATATGGCTGAAGTCTCCCTAAGTCAACATGACTATCTCTAAAGGCTATATATAACAAAGCTAGTAGAAAATAGATGTCTGATCCTGGTACGACATAGAGGTGTTCAGATACAAGTCTGGCTGTCTCATTTTTACGAGGATCTAGCAACACGACCTTTCCACCATCTTCTATTATTGACTTCAACCGTTTCCTCACACCTGCCGAAGTCATAATACTTCCATTACTAGCCAATGGATTGGCACCGATCATGATCATATATTCAGTATTATCGATATCAGGAATAGGTATTCGCATTTCATGCCCAAACATAAAATGACTGACAAAGTGATGAGGAAGTTGATCCATACTTGTAGCTGAAAAAAGATTCTTACTTCCTATAGCTTTAGTAAACTTACTTATAAAAAGCATCATTCCTAGATTATGGACGATCGGGTTTCCAAGGTAGGTACCTATAGCGTCTGTACCATACTGGTCTTGAACACTTTTAATACCCTTCTCGACCAGATCGTAGGCTTCATCCCAAGATGTCTTAACCCAAGTCCCATTCATCTTCTTAACCGGATAACGGAGCTTTTCCTTATCAAAATGTAATATAGACAGTGCTTGCGCTTTAGGGCAGATAGAGCCTTGACTAAATGGATCATCCTTATCAGCACTGATCTTTAGATCATCTTCTGATGTTATCGGTAAAGTATACTCGATCTTTAATCCACACATTGCCTCACAATAGTTACAAACACGATAGTGTAAAAGTGAACCGTCATCACTTTTATTCATGCCTATCACTCTGGACACCAGGTCTTGTCAACATCAATGCATCTCCAATAATAGTGATCTTGGTCCCCACTTTTTCTTCTAAAAAGTAGAAGAGCTTATTTATCTTGTCACTACGCTCTCTAAAGTCTTTTATGATCGAGCGTGCTCTAGGACTTGTACATGTCAATGTAGTCAAGCTAGCAGCTATCATGATCACTCCCCCAGGTATTGGTGTCATCATAGAGATCACACCCACGACTAAAAACACTGATGCTATGACTGTTATCAAGAGATTTATCATACTCTACTCCTTACATGATAGGGACCTCACCTGTTGGTATAGTCACCTTCTATTTTAAAGTAGAACCATGCCAAGAGTCCTATTAAAGCTGAAAGTATCGCAGAGAAATAGCATTTAGGTATTCCTGTCTCCGTGTGAGGACACGCTGCTAGACCTGTTAACTCTCCCATAGTCCCAAGTAGTGCAAGGATGATTACCGGTAACCAAAAGAAAATAAAGACTTTTTTTTGTCTCTGTGCTGATAACAACATAGAGACTACGACCATCGCATATGCGATAAAGATCACATAACAGGCAGGTATGGCTCCTAACATTGGGCAGGATGAAGCTTCTATCCAATGTTGATATGAGATCTTTGTGACTCCAAAAAATCCAAGCATCCCAAGCAAAATAATACCTATTTTAAGGGATTGTCTCATCCTTAGAAACTTACGATCTGGTTGTTTTTATCTATAGTCTTGCTATTACTTGTAGCATTCATATAGTCTACAGTCACTTCTTCTGCGTTTTGATGACCCAGTCCAAATATGATGACATGAGAGCTATCTGAACATAGTCCTTCTCCTGAGACATAGGGGCGGCTTAGTATTGTACCGTCTGTAAGTCTTACCTTCACAGTCGCACCGATCGACTCGATCGTATCTGCAAGTCTTACCTTGAGATAGTTGGCATCTCCCTTTTTACTTAAAAAGAGTCTTGAGTCTCCATTAAGATTGGCATGTACTATATCAGGGTATCCGTCTTGATTAAAATCTGCTGTTAAAGGTGAGATAGAGTAGTGACGATTGCTCACCCCGGCATCTGCACCAGCAGGTGCAAACTCACCGTTTGGTGTTTGTAGTAATAACCTACCATTGGCTCTTAAGAGTGTCATCTTATAAGGAGGCAGACCAATATAGTTCTCAGAGACGATGAGATCTTCTAGACCATCTAAGTTGAGATCCTCGAAGACACCTCCCCATGCAAACTCATAGTCTGCCACTTTCATCTTAGAAGCTACATCTTCGAAGTCAAAATTACCATTATTTTTAAATAGTAACCATTTCCAATTACTGACTTGAGTATCAGTCAAGTCACCTCTGACCATAAAGTCTGGAGGTGTTGAACCGACATTAGAGAAATAGAGATCGACAAGACCATCATTGCCTAGATCGGTAATACCAAGCCCCATAGGATAGCTATACTCGTTTGAATTCGGATTGTTCATCTTCTCAAACTTCATATTGCCACTGTTCTTCCATGTCACAACATGCCCTGTATCATGTACCACTACCAAATCCTCCAAGCCATCTTGATCAAGATCTAAAAAAGCAGATTGGAAGGTATTGTGCTGGTAGGCAAGCCCTGCGGCTTCTGTCATGTCTTTAAATGTATTGTCACCATTATTGATAAACAGTTTGCTTGTACCGCCATATCCTTCACGGAAGATATTTTGCCCTTCGACTAGTTCATGCTTGATATACCCAGCAACAAACATATCAAATGCGCCGTCTCTGTTGAGATCAGCAATGGCAATAGAAAGGGCTACCGTATCGTCTGGCATCACTGCATCGAGTCTTTGATTATCAAATGTACCACCTTGGTTAGTACTGAGCCATATACCATCTTCTCTAGCAATAAGTAGGTCTTGTTTACCGTCTTTATTCACATCTAGTACTACAGAACCGTAACTTGCGACATCTCCTTTACTGATCCCTGCGCTTCCATCAATAGGTACTAATGCATCATCTTGAAATTTAAACAGACCATCACTTTTACTTTTTCCAGCGCCTAGAAAGAGCTCTTCCACCCCGTCATTATCTATATCGATGACTGCTGAAGCCATAAATGGCAAACTCTTTTTAAAGGCATTTCCTTGATCAAATACTATGGTCGACTCTTCATAGGTAGGAACTGTGACAGCAGTTCTATCAACACTATAATCGTCTTGTCGGTCCATGGTAAATCTTCCTACGACCATGACCATCATCATCACGATCAACAATACCATTGCCATCATCACTTTTTTTAAAGTACTCATACTTACACTCCTGTTTGTTTTGATCTATATGAAAAAAATATTGACAATGCAAAAAGGATCGCAAATGCAATATTTAACGCTCTAGGCATCAAAGAGATACCGATCGAAAAGACAATAGCCAAGATCATAAGGTCTAGTCAGATGATTCCTATTCTTGATATTAGATCCTAAAAAGGAATATAGTGTACTTATAGTCATCTACTCACCCTTTGACTTTCAAAGATGTAAATTTGTTTTTTTTAATATATCGACTATTGACACTTTACCCCTTCTAGATCTTTTTGTCCGTAACCATGCTCACATCTCTTTCTGTGAGAGGTGATGATTTTTTTAATATCCTTTTTTTTAATATGATTTTTTTTGCGTCCATAATAGACAGTATGAAAAATAGGCCAAAGCCTACGTTCAATGCTATCGGCATCAAAAACTTTCCGACCGAAGGCACAAGCAGGTAGACGACAAAGTTCAACAGCAGCAAGACGATCGGGTTGAAAAGTGCTCTTGACTTGGAATAGTACGTCTTTCCTGTCAAGACCAGGTAGACGATGATCCCCGATAACACTAGAGTCGTGATGCGGATCACACTTAACAGAGACTCATAGCGTGACTCATAAAGTCCGACAAGCGACTGGACTTGTACTCCCTCTGCCTGAAGATGGACTATTGCTCCAATACTTGCACGTGAACTTATCCAATCTGCGCCGATCATAAAACCGTAAGCTCCAATCAAAAAAGCAGCCAAAGCCCATCTCTTGTCTGCAGGCCTTAGCATCAAATAGATGTGCCAACAGCCGATGATGTATAGAGGGGCTCCCAAGACACCAAAGAAATGACCGATGGTCTGACGTTCATCTGAAGCAGCCTGCATGAACACATAACCACGCTGCGAAAAACGTGCCAGATCATCAAAGTGCAATAAGAACTCACCGACTCCGACCAGAATAGCTGCCAATAGGCCTATATACCCTGTCAAGACGAGCCACTCATCATGAGGAGCGCGTACAGTAGTCTTCATCTCCCATCCTTTACCGTAATATTTCGTATATTAACTACTATCAAAACAGATGTATGTGACATCTAGCACACAAGTGATCTCTTGCTTTTTGAGATGCTCACTCAAAAGCTCTTGCCACACCTCTAGAACGCTATTGCATAAGAATATGAATTGTAATATATAGAGTGTGAAGTGATCGTGAAGTGCAGGGTAAGTCTGCTGTTAGCTCTGTACTACTTCATGAACAATCGCGTCTATATCATTGAGACAGGTAGAGATCATAGTCCACGGTCCAAAAAGCAAACTTACACAGGTCCTTGTCGATCTTCTTCAAAATACCGCTGACACGTTTGAAGCGTACCCTGAGAAAGATATGAAGAGCACGATGTATATTAATGAAAGACGCAGTGAGTATAAGTGACAATGCAGGTGGGATAGCTCCTCAGGTCGAGAAGATACTTTTTGAGCCTTATGTGACGACTAGATAAGGTCATATATGTCACGCTTGATCATCGAAGAGCATTTTCATGGGACATTGACACATCAAGATGAAGATGAAGGATCACGCCTTACTATTCATCTTTAATATTTTGACTTAAACGCCATCTATAACGATCTTAGAGTGTTCGCGAAGGTGCTCTATAGATCATATGAGCAGACAACTCTCAGATCACAATTCGATTCGCGTCATATGGACGACAAAGGCTGCTTTGAGGACATCATCCATACTCATCTTCTGGATCTGTGGAAACCTTACTATTGACTCGGTTCTAAGATCTTGACTGATCGTCTCGGATACCTGAAGTGCCAGACGTGACTCAGAAGCCCTTTTTTCGTTCAGATCAGAGAACCTGATGAAAAGGTAACGCATCAAACGCCCAAGCTCCTCTTTTGTCTGAGATGTAAGTCCCTGACCCAGATGGTCTTTCAAGAACTCCTCAATAAAAGTGCTTTCTCTTTTTTGACTGACATCTTTATCCCTACGCATCGGCATATGACTCCTATGGTAGCTATCATACAAAACGAAAATGTCGATCAGATGACATCTATAGATAAGTCGGTCAAAAGTCTTTTTTACAAATATACCCTGTAATAGATAGACATATGATCATCACCGACAAGGAGTCGACTTCAAATATAACGCTTTTTGTAACACAAGACCAGTACAATGAAAGACTATATATCAGGGTATATCTAAAGACTCATTCAGTGTTTGAACAAAAGGACAAAGCAGGTGATTCCTTGATAACACGAATCGACTTTAAAGACTCAAAGATCTCATCGTTTATCCTTATGATCGTACTTGTCTTCTTCGTTATGGACTTTATAGGGTATAAGGTCCTACACGATCAGATAATACTAGACCATGAGAAAGACTCACACATCCTTGTCAATGACCTGAATCATAAGACGAGTGATCTGTTGACCAGTCTGCTTCATGAATATGATCTTCAACGAGAAGGTATGCTCCAAAGACATCGTCAGGTCATGAAACGCATCGATGCCACACCCCTTCATCCACTGGACATCGACCTGCATGAACTTCATGAGATGATAAACCTGGGGCATGCGACCAAGCCCTATAACATCAATATCACTGATACGGAACTGATAATAAGAAACTCCACTCTTGATACGGAGATCGGATTTGACACAAGTTTCGCCAGAGAGATCTTTGATGGCCATCTACGAGACGATCTCATCGGGTATTGTGGTCCGCTCTTTGAGAAATCCACAGAGAGTTTTTTCAGCTTCACAGATAGTTACATATTAAAAGATAGAGACGAAAAAATAGGGATCCTAAATATCAGCTACAAATATAAGGATAGAAGTACAGAGCTTTTAGAGCTACAAAAAGCCATAGATGATCACGGAGTCATCAAAGATGCACAGGTCTTCACTATCGATAGTAGTGACTTCATCCATGATATCTTTTTAAAAGAATACAAAGCATATAAACCAACATTACAGGAGTTCTATGACCGCATCAAAGATGGCCAAAGACTGCTGGAGAGATTAGGTGGTGAGACTAAGGTCATAGACTCTTTCATCAAGGATGGGACACACTATAAGTCGATCCTGATCTCCACTAACAGTAACATCTTTGACGATACAAAGATCATCTTCTCTATGTTACTAGACGAGACAGACTACCTGTATAGATTGAAAGAGCTGAATATCTGGATATCTTTCATCACTCTCTTAGGATTGATGGCAATACTTATCATCTACCGCTTAAGAGGTAAAGAGACTCGTCTAAGTGAACAAGACCAGTTCATACAGAGTGCTATGCATGAGATAAAGACACCGCTAAGTATCATGACGCTGAACAATGGACTAAGAGAGTTGGAATCAGGCCGGGATGAGTACTCTGAAGAGATAGACAGTGCTATAAAAAGCTTGAAGATCTCTTATGACGATATGAACTTTGCCATGAACAAAGGTAAGATGACTTACCCCGTTGAGTCACTCTGTTTAAAGAGTATCATCGAAGAGAGAGTAAGGTTCTTTCAAACAGTAGCGAGATCAAACTCTAAGGTGCTGCTCTTTCACAGTAATAGTGAGTGTGAGGTGATGATGTCATCAATAGAACTGACAAGATTGATCGACAACAACATCTCAAACGCCATAAAGTATGCCGATCTTGACAGTACCATCACGATCACCCAAGACAAAGAGAGAGTCTCATTCCATGACTTTGGCACACCCATCAAAGACACTAAAAAGATTTTTCATAGATATTTTAGGGAAAACGATGTGATCGGCGGATATGGATTGGGTCTTAGTATCGTCAATGATGTGCTCAAAAGATATAAGATCAAGACAGAGGTCATCTCCCACAAAGAGAGTGGCACCTCTTTCAACTACACTTTTAACTGTCATAGTGATGACATCACCTCTGTGAAGGCCTGAGCATGGACATCTTACTACTTGAAGACAATGTCGCACTCAACAGAGCCATAAAAAAGGTCTTAAAGGTCGATGATCACAATGTCTCCTCATTCACAGATGGTCAAGCTGTGCTTAATGATCTTGATTCCGAATATGACCTCTATATCCTGGATATCAACGTACCAAATATAAATGGTCTTGAACTCCTGGACATAATATATACCGACAACAGCAACTCCAAAGTAATGATCATCAGTTCCAATGATGACATCATATCGCTGCAAAAAGCTTATAGGATGGGGTGTATTGATTACCTGAGAAAACCCTTCTATATCGAAGAGCTACGGATAAAGATAAACAGATTGAACGTTCATAGAGAAGACCTTTTTGCTGATCTGAGACTAAAGGTCAAAAATGACTCCCTTACAAAAAAAGAGAAGAAGCTGATGACCTTACTTTTTGACAATCATGGGACTGTCGTGACCTATGCGATGATCGAAGCAGAGGTCTATAAAGATAAGAAGATGAGTATGGATGGATTACGAGCTTTAGTAAGAAGGACTCGGTTGAAACTTGCCGATGACATCATAAAGAATGTTTTGGAAGAGGGGTATACGATCTCATGACAGTAGGCCCATCCATGACATCATCACATAAGCGCTACTCTTAAGCCTTCTTCCTATACCTTTTTCAAAACCAGACGATAGCCTATCGCACTGACCGTCTCCAGCTTCAGACCGGGAACTTTCCTCCGTAAGCGGTAGAAGAGTTGTCGTCTTGTACCAGATGTGATATGTTTAGTCGGCCAGAGCCGATCATCGATATGAGCAAATGAGATCACTTTCCCAGGCGTATTGACCATCAGTAAGAAGAGTTGATGCTCTTTGGCTGTCAAGGCGATACGTCTACCGTCTCTCTCAAGCGCTCTCTCTTCATGATGGTACTGATAACCTTTCCCAAGATCAGATACAGCGCGATGCTCTCTCTCATACTGATAACAAGCGATCTTAAGTTGTGCGAGAAGGTCATCATCACGAAAAGGTCTTAATCGATAGCCTATAGGTCTTAACCCGAATTTAAATCCGAAGTGCAATCTTTGATTTAAAGATCATACCTCAATTCTCTTAAGCTGCTGATTCTATCTCATGAAACACCTCGTATGGAGT
>JADGEC010000210.1 GCA_016744575.1 Sulfurimonadaceae bacterium
GGCCAGTGCATCATCAAGAAACCGATAGCGATCATCTGTGCGACAGTCTTCACTTTTCCGGCCCATGATGCACTCACATCGATGCCTTCACTCATAGCCATCGTACGAAGGCCCGTGATAAAGAGCTCTCTGACTATGATGATGTAGATAGCCCATGCAGAAGCGTCACCGTTTAGCATCAGACCAAGAAAAGCAGCCAGTACAAGCATCTTGTCAGCCAGTGGGTCAAGAATAGCGCCAAGTATGGTCTTCTGGTCCCATTGACGTGCGATATAACCGTCAAAGAAATCGGTAGTACTTGCCAGTACAAAAAGTAGTGAGGCCGTGTAGTAGCTCCAGCTTATATGCATACCATTGTCGGTAAAGAGTTCTGGACTGAGTAAGACCCAGAACATGACCGGAGCCATGATGATGCGAATGGAGGCAAGAGCGTTGGGGAGGTTAATCATCAGAGTGCTTTACTTACATAAATGTCGTACCACCGTCGATGACGATAGTCTGACCTGTAAGCCATGAAGATTCATTTGAACATAAGAAGAGACAAGCTCCAGTAAGATCGGTCGCATCACCCATACGACTAAGTGGTGAACGTCTGACGACCTCTGTTTTGACCTCTTCATAGTTAGGGAAGGCTTTAAGTGCGTCGGTATCGATAGGGCCGCCGCTTACTGCGTTGACACGGATACCTTTCTCACCAAGTTCAGCAGCTGCGTAACGGACCATCGCTTCGACAGCGGCTTTATTAGAACCATGACCAGCGTAGTGTGGTGTATAGACAAGGTTACCGGTAGAACTCATGGAGATGATAGAACCACCACCTGTCTTTTCCATACGTTTTGCAGCTTCTTGAGAACCGACGACAAAAGCATCAACAGTCGCTGTCCAGATGTTATCAAGGCCTCTTGGCTTTAGGCGCATGAACGGACCAAAACCACCGACGACGGCGCGGCCTGAGATGATCGCATTGGAGATGAAGTAGTCGATACGGTCAAAATCTGCATCAAACTGCTTGAACACATCCTTATAGGTAGTCGGCTCAAGGATGTTCAGTGCGTAAGCCCGGGCTTTGATGCCGTATTTGCTCTCGACATCAGCGATGATCTCATTGGCGACTGCGTCGTTTGAGTTGTAAGTGAAGGCTACATCAGCCCCTTTTTCAGCAAAAGCGTAGACGATCGCTTTACCGATACCGCGTGTGCCGCCGCTGATGAATAGTACTTTATCTTTCATGCTCTATACTCCTGGGATCTCATAGTTTTTCATGACTGCTTCGATTTGCTTCATGTTCTCACTGCTTGGCGGGACCAGTGGCAGTCGGTATTCGAGTGTATCGATCAGGCCTGCAATATACATCGCTGCCTTGATCGGAATAGGGTTGGACTCGACGAACATGACAGAGTTGATGTCATAAAGTCTGTCATTGATACGTTTAGCCTCTTTAAGGTCACCGATCTGAGCAGCTTGGACCAGTTTGGCTATCTTATTTGGCAGAAGGTTGGCCGTGACCGAGATAGTCCCGTGCGCGCCTGAAGCCATCAGCGGATAGTTGATGGAGTCATCGCCACTTATCACTTTAAGATCAGGGATCTTAGCCAGTAGTTCGACGGTGCGTTCCATAGAACCGGTAGCCTCTTTGATAGCATAGATGTTCTCAAAGTCATCATAAAGACGTTTGACAGTCGATGTCTTCATATCTACGGCTGTACGTCCAGGTACATTGTAGAGCATCAAAGGCAGGTCTGTAGAAGCAGCGATCGCTTTATAATGCTGGTAAAGCCCTTCCTGAGAAGGTTTGTTATAGTAAGGTGTGACACACAAAATAGCATCGGCACCCTCATGCTGGGCAAACTTGGCAAGGTCGATCGCTTCGGCTGTAGCGTTACTTCCTGCTCCGGCAAGTACAGTGACATCGGTACCTTTACAGGCATCGACTGCTATGGCAATACACTCTTTATGCTCGCTGTGGCTTAGCGTTGCGCTTTCGCCTGTCGTGCCAACTGGTACGACGGTAGTGATGCCATTGGCTATCTGGCGTTTGATAAGACGTGCATAGCCTTCGCTATCTAGCTTGTTGTTTTTGATCGGTGTGATCAGTGCCGTCATGGCACCGGTGAGGTTGTTCATTTTGGTTCCTTCCTTAAAATAATAGTAGTCGAACGGCTAAAGTCAAAATACTTCTTGGCAGCAGTCTGGATATCATCTACATCGAGTGCATTGATCTGCTCCTCATAGGTCTCCAACGGCTTCATATCACCACGGGCAAGATAACCACCAAAAAGGCTGGCTACGGAGCTGGAGCTTTCAAGCGAGAAGATGAAGTCGGCTTTTGTGTTGATCTTGACTTTCTCAAGTTCACTCTGTTCAACCTTCTTATCTTTGATACGGTCTATCTGTGCGATAAGCTCTTTCTCTACATCCTCAGCTTTGACACCGGGGTTACATGCTGCCATAAAGATGAAGAGGCCCGGATCGGTGTTCTCCATGTTGTAGGCGTAGATCTGGTTGACCAGACTCTTTTTGTCGACAAGCTGCTCATAAAGACGGCTGCTTTTTCCGGCGCTTAACATCTCTGAGATGGCAGAGAGTTTGACCTGGTCACTGTCTTTATAGTCAGGGATATGGAAGGTGATGGCGATCATCTCGACTTCACTCTCTTTATAGATCATGACACGTTTTGGACCATC
>JADGEC010000107.1 GCA_016744575.1 Sulfurimonadaceae bacterium
TATGGCCCTTGGCGGTATCACGCCAAAGCAGAAGTTGGCCCTTGTGGCTTGACTCTACTTTTGAAGGATATTATAAATGGGAGGATTACCATATCTTTTTGCTGAAGAGCTATGACGAGACGATGGACGTCAACGGATGGCTGATGAGTGAAAAGCTTGATGGGGTACGGGCCATCTGGGATGGAGAGAAGTTGGTCAGTCGCGGAGGGCGGGTCTTTGATGCACCGAAATGGTTTATCAAAGACTTTCCTCCATTTGCAATAGATGGTGAACTCTGGACAAAAAGGGGTGACTTTGAACACATCACCTCGATTGTCAATACCAGACATCCGCACTCTGGCTGGAAAGCAATAACGTACAATATCTTTGAAGTACCAGATGCACCTGGTGGTTTGATGGAAAGAATACAAAAGCTTCAGATCTATCTTGAGACTGCTCCAAACTCATATCTTCGACTCATTCCTCAGACAATGGTTCGAAGCAAGCAGCATCTTAACTCTTTTTTTGATGAGGTAATCACAGGTAACGGAGAAGGTGTGGTACTGCGACGACCAGATGCTCCTTATTATGTCGGTAGAAAGAGTGAGTCACTGAAATATAAAGGATTCAGTGATGATGAGTGCGTCGTGACTGGATACCTTCCGGGAAAAGGAAAGTTCGAAGGGTTAGTCGGAGCAATCGAGTGTAGTTGGAAAGAGATGAAGGTCAGGATCGGGAGTGGTCTGACAAAAGAGACCAGGACTCATCCACCCAAGATCGGAGAGACCATCACCTTTAAGTACTGGAACCTGACCTATAAAGGGAAACCAAAGTATCCGGTGTTTTTACGGGTGAGAACTTCAAACTAATTCAGAAGGATGAACATGTTACGTATTTTGATAGCTTTTATATTTGTATTGAGTTTTTCCGGTTGTATGAATAGTTGGGATAAGCATTCTACTACCTATAAGATAGATGGTGTAGTGGTTGAAGTCCCAGTAGAAATAGATGGTAAGCCTGTTCCTCCAGACCCAGGTGAAGATGGTACTGAGACATTATTGGGAATCGATAGTAATGATAATGGTGTGCGTGATGATGTTGAGAGATGGATCTATGCAAAGTATCAGAACAGTCATCCCATCGTTAGACAGATTGCATTACAGGCAGGTCGGGCAGCGCAGATGATTATAGAAGAACCTAAAAATGCACGTGAAAAACGAATATATTTAAAGAGTGCACTTGATTGTAATTTTTACTTTAAATTCTATGCTGATATATATGATGAGCCATTATTAATCGACCATATCGTATTTGATAAGGAATTTGAGATTATTCAGTTTAATACACCTGAACGTGTTGAGGCATATCTGTCTTATGATGCTCATTTGAGTGGAGGCGTATATTCTTCTACACCAATTGAGCAGCAAAGGGCTAAATGCGATTTTAATGTTGATAAATTGTTTGGTAAGTGACAGTGTCATGTTTATACGAATAATATTGTCATTACTTATTGTATCGACTATTGGTAGAGCAGAGATAAATGAGTGTTTCGTAGATGTGTACTATGCGAATGGTATTAAAACTATTGAAACAAAAGCTTATATTAGTTTAGAGCAAATAAAAGAGAATGTTCTAAGGACTCAGTTTAAGAATGACCCATTGCTGATGTCAAAAAGACTTCATTTCAATGTCTCTTACAATCAAACTCAAGGCTTTATTCTAGATATGCTTGAATCTGCTCGTCAGAAAATGGGTAATGAATGGGGATGGGAAGATTTTTTGGATGTTCTCTCCATTGGATTTATAGATATATTAGATCATTTTCTAGATATCTTTCCCCATGATACGGACCTCTCTAGACAAGTCGCAGCATATAAGAAAAGCATCGAAGATGGTCATGGTGTCATTGTCATAGCTCATTCACAGGGAAATCTTTTTACAAATGAAGCATATGCTCAAATAGAAGCGAGTGAGCAAGATAAGTGGATGACAGATTATTTTCATATGATCAGTGTGGCGACACCGGCAGACCATGTCAGTGGTAATGGCCCGTATATTACATTCGATAATGACCCTATATTAGGGATTCCTGATAACCTAGAGAAGTCTCCAGTTACAAATCCTAATCGTGTACCCGAAAATAAAGGTGCTATAGGAGTCTTTGGTCATTATGTGGAATTTCATGCTTTTTCTTACTATATGTCAACAGATATCTCAAAGAGTGTAATCCTAAGTTTTATTGATGCCTCGACCAAAGAGCATCTAACTGCTCCTTCTCAATGGAAACTAAGTGGACCTGACACTACATGCCTCAGTGGGAAGATGGTCGAGATGAAGAATCACGTTAATGATACATTACCAAAATTAGAAAATGTCTATTATGAGAAAGCAGGCAAGATCTGTTCGTTAAACGGTACTCATGTATTTGGCGATTGTGAGTCTGTTGAAGATGATGAGGATCTGACTCAGAACGTGACTGCAAAAGATGGCTTTATAACAGTAGGTCTGGATTGGAATTACCTAACTGTAGATATGGATTTGGAATTTGATGCAGGCATCAAAGATATAGATGACATCGATGGTCTTGGACAGGAGCACTACTATGTGGCTTCAGAGTCAGATATTGGACCAGGAAATCATGGTATTCATGTGACACATGAGACAAATAGTGATGAAGAGCTAGAATGTCTGGTTGAAGTTCCGATGACACTGCTTTTGAATGTTAAAAGCCCCGGCGGAAATGAGTTGTTCGCTCTTGACATCACAGAAGAGGATACGCTTGACATTGGTTATGTAGCAGATCTGTATGTCAGTGAGACGAATCTGCCGCAAGTGTTGATTCCAAATAGTAGTGGTGGGTCTATTGGAGGGAGTACTGATGAACGGTCATCTAGGTTTATTTCTGTAAGCAGATCTATAGCTGTAAGTGGACCGACACGAATCTATGAACTCATCCCTCGTTTGGAACAGGCACTCTTTGGTCCATTAGGTGGGGCTTCGATAAAGGTCTCTCCTGCATTCGATGCGAATCAGACTGCTCCTCTTTATACCGGGACAACAACCTATGGTGGTTCTAGCATCACGACCGGTCTGCTGGCTTTTCCGCGTGATGTCAGAGATGGACTTGATGACGAATTTCTTTATCTATTTGAAGTAAGCGGCGGTGAAGATATTGATGCAGATGATGATTTAAAGCCTGATGCAGAGCCTACGATCAACAATGGTACTTCTCATGCTATCTTATCTGGTGTACAGATCAAGGCTGGGGGTTTTAAAGTCAGTATCTTGACAGAGATAGCGTATCAACTCAGTAAATATCTCTTAGAACAGAACGCTTCAGTATCGGATGTACAGACTCGTCTGGATGAAGTCGCAGTCAGACTTATTGCAAGAGATGTCAACGATGATGGAAAGATAGATGTAGGCGATCTAAATACATGGACTCCCTATTTTAATAAGTCCAAGCTCACAGTAGATTATGATGAAGAACTGGCACCGATCGTCGAAAAGATCTATACCGGTGAAGATATATATCCTGATGTGTATCGTCTGATATTTGGACGGCTGGATATCGAGCAGACTGTCTATGATGAAGAGCAGGGTGCTTTTGAGATGATTCTGGACCCGGAAACTGATGTGACTCTATTGGAGAACATGCAGGTGACGCTTGTAGATGATAGTGGTGAACGCTTAGGTGGGATAATGAGCATCGATGGACTGACTATGACGTTTACTCCTGAGGAGATACTGCCAGAGGATGGTAAATCATATATTCTTGATATCGATCTTGGCTTGCTGGATGAGCAGCAGGTACACATTGAGAGCGAGTTATCTGAGACAGTGGTCATAGTAGACACGACGCCTCCTCTTTTTACCAGCGCTGTGGAAGCTGTGCTTGATGAGAACAAGATCAGTGTTTTACAGCTAGCAGCAATGGATAGTGGCGGAAATGTTTCCATGACAGTGTCTGGCGGAAGCGATGCCGCCCATTTTATGGTCGATCAAGATAACAGGCTGTTCTTTCTGCATATGCCTGATTTTGAAACTCCAGTCGACGTAGATGGGAATAATCTATATGATGTGATCATTAGCGCTATGGATAGTGCTGGCAATAGTAGTGAGCAGAGTATGCGAGTCGAGGTCTTGGATGTCACTGAGCCACTAAACATAGAGTCCACAAACTTAAGTATTGATGAGAATGTGACCGTAGGTACGCAGGTGGGAAGAGTAGTCTTCACTGGTGATGGTGATAGTGCTTTGGCATTTGAGATAGAAGGAGAGACATTACGTATTGACAGTGAAGGCAGGCTGTATCTTGCACAAGCCCTGAGTTATGAATATCCCTATAATGATTTTAGTGATCGAGTCTTTGTCTATGACCAGAGCGGCCAATTAGTCTACTCTAATGTGAGGACCACGCTAAATGATATAGATGAGTCTTTGCCTGAGATCCGTCCAATGACAGTCAGTGTCGCTGAGAACACACCATCAGGTTCAGTCATAGGAGAGATGTTTGTCTATGGCGGTCTCAACGATGTAGCTACGGTCTCACTCTCAGGAGAAGGGGCGGATGATTTTGAAGTCGATGCAGAAGGTCGTATAAGACTCTCAGTAGCTACTCAGGTATATCACCTTACTCGACCTGTCTACCATCTTAAGGCAGTTGCTTCCAATAGTGCTGGGCGAAGCGATGTAGTAGAGCTCATAATATATGTCAATGCGTGGACACATGAGAACGGTATCGGAGAAGTCCTAAGTGCTGATGTCGTCATAGATGGAAATGGTGACATCTACAGCATAGGGCATACATGGGGGACATATCCTGGGCAGACTAGTTCCGGTATGGCAGATGGTATCGTACTGAAATTTGACAAGTCAGGTAAACAGTTATGGACACGGCAGTTTGGCACATCACTAGGTGACTATGCAAGAGCAGCTGTATGCGATGATGAAGACAACCTCTATATCTTTGGAGAGAGCTATGGAAGCCTACCGGGTTTTTCAAATAGTGGATCAGCAGATATTTTTTTGATGAAATATTCAAGTGAGGGAACACTGCTCTGGCAGCGACAATATGGGACCAATGGTGATGACTCGGCTTCAAGTGTCAAAATCGATGATTTGGGGGATGTTTATCTCCTTGGTCGTACTAACAGTACGTTTGCAGGAGTACAAAATCATGGAAAGCATGATGTCTTTTTGATGCATCTGGATGTAGATGGTGACTTGTTCTGGACAAGGCAATATGGTGGTAGTGGTTACGATCATACATCTGACCTCTCGATAGACAGTGAAGGAAATGCTCTGTTTGTCGTCAACATCGATGGGTATCCAAATGGTGATGCAGACTGGGATGAACTATATAAAGTGACTACAGATGGGACGACCACCTGGGCTAGACCTATTGGTTCCACAGATGATGTCATATCAAATATCGCTATTGATGCCAGCGGGTCTATCTATGTTGCAGGCCGTGCTTATGTCAATAAAATTGACCACAAATATATTGGCAGTGATGATGTATTGCTGCGTAAGTATGACCGTGACGGTTCATATCTTTGGCGAAAGACATTTGGATCTGAAGCGGATGAAGGGGTCGATGACATGGTAGTCACTGCTGATGGTACTGTCTTGATATCAGGAATGACCGAAGGTAGTCTTGAAGGAAACATCAACCGAAGCTGGGATCGAGATCTATTCCTCAGTCGTTTTGATGCTGATGGACAACGAGTGTGGCTCAGACAGTATGGCTCACTGGATTGGGATGAAACAGCTAAGATCGCTATCGACGAAGATGGCTATGCATATATGAGCGGCCACACTTTGGGTTCCTTTGACGGTATGCCGTATGATGGTAGAGATCTTGATATTGTCATGATCAAGACTGCTATAGGGCCTTAGGGTCCGACTATCTCTCTTAGTAGACTTTGACCGTAGGCTACCATCTTCTTCTCCCCGATCCCTTTTATACTAAGCAGTTCCTCATCATCATGGGGCTGATAATAGGCCAGATAGTGTAAGACCGTGTTTCCGAGGATGCTAAACGCTGGTCTCTCCTCTTTTTTTGCCTCTTCTTTTCTCCAGATACGAAGTCGTTCAAGCAAGGCTTTTCCTCTCTTATCAAGTGGCAGGGCCAGATCTATGTCTGTGTTGAGAAGATGTGACTGTAATGCAGCTATCTCCGCTTTTATCTGGTTGAGTCGGGCCTGCTCCTTACTATCAGATAGAAAGGAGAGCAGATCATCTATTCGTGTAAGTCCCTCCTGTAATATCTTCCCGCTGTCACGTCTCTCCTGTTGCTGTGTCCTGGCTTTTTGTCTACTGATAAGTACTTTCTCAAACTCCTCTTTGAGAGGTTCGATATCGTAGTGAAAACAGCAGACCTCTCCCCGCTTGTTCTCTATGGGCTTGGCGATACCATGTGTGATGGATTGCTCAAAAGGAAGACCCTTTTGGATGGGATGTTCACTATCACGTATTCCCAGTACATAAAGGGCTTCTCCGACAGCTTTCGCAGATATATCATATCTCTGTGCGATCTCACTTAGACTTTGAAACATAGTGTATCCTTTGATATGGTCTATAGAGTAGTATAGGTTTTTATGAGTCTTTATCACAAAAGTATGACAATATGAAAGTCGACTAAATGAAACAGGCAGAAAAAGTGAGATGCAAAATACTCGACCGATGCCTTAACAGCATTTTTAGTGCGCTGGTAGTATAATCCCCCATCAAAACAGAAGAGGTAACGATGAGCATTTTTCGGGAGTACGACATCCGCGGCATTTATGAGAAAGAGTTAAACGAAGCGACTGTGACAAAGATCGGTTACGCTTTGTCAAAGCATATTAAGCCGATCGGTGATGTGGTCGCAGTCGGTTACGATGCTCGTTCACATTCACCTATACTCTTTGAGTATCTCGTTGCGGGTCTCAATGCCGGTGGACTGAAAGTCCTGGGTATGGGAATGGTCCCGACTCCGGTGAACTACTTCTGTAATTATCAAGAGTTCGATGGTGTCACCCCTTCTGCATCTGTGATGATCACCGGTTCACACAACCCAAGTGAATATAATGGCTTTAAGATCACTGTAGACAAAGCTCCGTTCTTTGGTGATGATATCTATGGACTTGGTGATGAAGTGACGGTGATGGATATGCCTACAGCGGTAGCGCGTGATGTGGTCGAGATCGATGCTGTCGAGCGTTATGTCGCCTATATGCTCAAAGAGTTCGCTCATCTTAAAGGGATGAAAGAGCGTATCGTCTATGACTGTGGAAACGGTGTGGCAGGCATCGTCACCGAGGATATCTTCAAAGGTCTTGAGTTTAGCAGTAAAGGGATCTATGTCGATCCTGACGGGACCTTCCCAAACCATCATCCGGACCCTTCTGTAGAGAAAAACCTGGCTGATGTCAAAGTACTGCTGGAGCGTGAAGGTGATATCGCCTTTGCTTACGATGGGGATGCTGACCGGATAGCTGTCTTGACACACAAGAACAACATCAAAGGCGACCAGATGGCGTTGCTTTACTCCATGAAGATGGACCGTCCTACCGTCATCGGTGAAGTTAAATGTTCACAGGTGATGTACGATGAGCTTGAACGTCGTGGTGCCAAAGCGGTGATGTATAAGACCGGGCACTCAAACTTGAAAGTGAAGATGAAAGAGCTTGACGCTGACCTTGCTTGTGAAGTAAGCGGTCATATCTTCTTCAAAGACCGCTACTTTGGTTTTGATGATGCCATCTATGCGACACTGCGTATGCTTGAACTTATCCATGAAAAGATCGATCTCGATGCAGAACTAGCTAAGCTGCCACAGACCTTCTCCACAGAGGAGATCAAGGTAGAGACGACCGAGACTGAGAAGTTCAAGCTCGTCGATGCTTTGAAGGTCATGTTGCAAGACCCTCCGGCAGATTTCCCGCAGATCAAAGATATCATCGATGTCGATGGAGTCCGTGTCATCTTTGATAAGGGGTGGGGACTTGTCCGTGCGAGTAATACGACCCCGGTCCTCGTCACCCGTTTTGAGTCGACTGAGCAAGAAGAAGCGATCCGTTATGAGGATGCCCTGAACGGTCTGATAAAAAAGGCGAAGGAGAGTCTGTAACAGGCTCTTTCTATTTTGATAAAAACATCTATGCGTAACGGGACAACCCGTGTGACCGCATTGAAAACTAGGAGAATCCCATGAGTAAACAACACACCCTCTTGATGCCACTTGACATGCACCTTCACCTACGTGACGGTGTGATGCTAGAGACCGTCGCACCTTTGACATCCTATACGTTCAGCGGTGCACTGATAATGCCGAACCTTGTTCCTCCGGTGACTAGTAAAGATGCTGTCATAGCCTATAAAGAGCGGGTGATGGCAGCTGTAGGAGTAGAAGCAGCAGACCCCGAACTAGATCTGGTCAACAGTGATTACTTTGAACCGTATATGACACTCTTCTATCAAAACTATGATAAAGAGTTTCTCGAAGATGTCGCCGATGAGATCACCTCGCTTAAACTCTATCCTGCCGGGATCACGACCAACTCTGAAGGCGGTGTAAGTTCATTTGACCTCGATACCATGCGTCCGACACTTCAGGCGATGAGTGATCTGGAAATCCCGCTTTGTGTCCATGGAGAGACAGATGGTTTTGTGATGGATAGAGAAGCGGAGTTCATGAGCATCTATGAGCTACTTGCTTCGAACTTTCCTGATCTTAAGATTATTATGGAACATATCACGACTAAAGTGGCAGTAGATATGCTCGATGAGTATCCGAATCTCTATGCGACTATCACACTGCATCACCTGCTTATCACGCTTGATGATGTAGCGGGTGGTATGCTTAAACCGCATCTCTTCTGTAAACCTATCGCTAAACGCCCCGAAGATAGAGAAGCGTTGTTGAAAGTCGCACTTGATGGTCATCCGAAAGTGATGTTCGGTTCAGACTCGGCTCCGCATCCGCAGCATAAGAAAGAGTCATGTGGCTGTGCGGCCGGTGTCTTTACCGCACCGATCGCACTACAGTCTCTATGTGAACTTTTTGACAGCCATGGAAAGCTAGATAACCTACAATCCTTTGTCAGTGACAACGCTCAACGCATCTACGGGATCTGTCCGGAGTTCAAAGAGATCGTGCTTAGTGATGAGCCGTTTACGGTACCGGAAAAATATGGCAATGTGGTCCCGATGTATGCAGGTGAGACTATCGGCTGGTCTATAGAAAGTGTTGAGTGATCCAGAGCCAAGAGGCTAGTACAACACCTTCTGAAAAAGGAGAGACAGTTGAACGCGAAGATATTACTTCTTGAAGATGATCTGCTCTTTGGTGATAGCTTGCAGGACTTTCTTGAAGAAGAGGGCATGGAAGTCCATCTGTGCCGCAATGGTCAGGATGCGATAGAGTTGACCTATGAAAGACAGTTCGATCTCTACCTTCTCGATATCAATGTACCTCTGCTAAACGGTCTTGACCTGCTCAGAGAGCTGCGCCAGGCAGACGATCTTACCCCAGCTATCTATTTGACATCACACCAGGATAAAGAGACGATGACGGAAGGTTTTGAGAATGGTGCGGATGATTATCTGAAAAAACCTTTTGATATGGATGAACTGTTGTTACGTATTACGGCACTTCTACGACGTATAAAGGGTAAACCTACCTTCTGTGTCGGGACACTCTGTATGGATGAGGAGCACAGGACTGTAGCGCTCGAGGGTAAGCTATTGACATTGACAGTCAAAGAGTTTCAGTTACTTGCTCTGTTGATGCGCCATGCCGATAAGGTCGTGACGAAAGAGATGATCATAGCTGAACTCTGGAGTACATCTGAAGATGTCAGTAGTGGAGCGATCCGTGTCTATATAAACCGTCTAAAAAACGATCTGAGTACTCAGACCATCGAGAACATCCGTGGAGTCGGATACCGACTTGTTTCGTAATTTCATACTGACGATCCTTACTTTTTATGTCGTCACGGCGCTGTTGCTGGTAGTGGGTGTCTACTATGCTACGGTGATACTGGGTTATGAGCAGCTCTCACTTATCATCTTGTTCGCAGTCTTATCAACAGTGGTGATGGGTCTCATCATAGCAAAGATGGCCATCGAGCCGCTCAAGCAGCACTTCGAACATCTACAGGACTTCTCAAAAGAGACGCTGCATGAACTGAACCTTCCGGTCAATACGATCCTTGCCAATACAAAGATGCTTCGACGGACGCATAGTGATGAGAAGAGCAGTAAACGTATAGATCGTATAGAAGCAGCTGCGGTGATGCTACAAGAGCGTTATGGTGAACTGGACTATCTTATCGCGAGGCAGATGCACCGTGAACAGACGGAGTCATTCGATCTTGCGCAGATGATGGATGAACGCCTGCACTTTTTACATCAGCTCTACCCTCAGGCCAGATTTGAGAAGGATTTAGAACCGATAAGGTTGGATCTGGATAAAATCGGTCTCAGAAAAGTCGTAGACAACCTGATAGACAATGCTGTGAAGTACTCAGGCAAAGAGGTCGTGATCGATATTCGTCTACGTGCTGCAGTCCTGGAGATACAGGACTATGGGGTAGGGATGGATGAGGTCGAGCTCTTTCGGATCTTCGACCGTTATTATCAGAGTGATGCGATGATGCCGGGTTATGGTATTGGGCTGGGTCTGGTAAAGAGTTTTTGTGATAAATACAGAATTAAACTGCATGTACGTTCGGAAAAAGGTAAAGGCACGACTATGATACTGGACTTCAAGGAGATGATCGAATATGGAAAATAGTAACTGGCTGTTATATGCGGAAGAGGCACTGGACTATGGTGTGATGGGTCTGTTGATCATGATGAGTATTGTCTCACTTTGGCTGTTTGCTGAACGACTGATGTTTTATCGAAGTGTTCGAAATGATGATTATGCAGATAGAGAGGTCTTGGAGCTCGATCTTAGTGATAATCTCTCCATCATCTCAGCTATCGGTTCAAATGCTCCATATGTAGGGCTTTTGGGAACGGTACTGGGGATCATGATCACGTTCTACACTTTGGGTGATCTCGGTGCGGTAGACACTAAGAAGATCATGACCGGACTGGCACTGGCTCTTAAGGCAACGGCGATGGGTCTGATAGTCGCTATTCCTGCCATCGCTTTTTATACGTTTTTACTACGTAAGGCTGAGCGTATTCTGACGCACTGGGATGTGGCACAGAAACCTAAGAGCGGACTTTAGGAGGCTACTGTGAAGAACCTCAAAAAGTTCGATCAGATCAATGTCATCCCCTTTATTGACATCATGCTGGTACTGCTGGTGATGGTCCTTACGACAACGACCTTCATCAAGCAGGGGATCATCCCTATAGAGCTACCTGAAGCTGAACAGTCGGAGAAAAAAGAGCAGAAGAAAGAGTATACGGTCTACATCACCAAGAGCGGAGAGTTGCATCTTGACAAAAGCCCCGTTACTGAGGCTGAGCTTGAGCAGAAATTATCGCAGATAGGCAAAGATGAGACCGTAGTCCTGCGAAGTGATAAAGATGCGACATTTCAGAGTTTTGTCATGGTCATGGACATGCTCAAAAAGCTGCATCATGAACAGCTCTTCATCGTGACGAAAGAGTAGAGCTTAACGGAACAGTTTTTGCTGATCTTATTTCAAATGATAATAAGATCTGAAC
>JADGEC010000108.1 GCA_016744575.1 Sulfurimonadaceae bacterium
GAGTTGATGACCAGTGCAGTCGGCAGCGACTTGTTCACCTCTACGGCGAAAGATGGACCAGAAGCGAAAGCCAGGTTCTCTTTGGGGACATACTGTTCGTAGATCTCATTGAGAAAAAGACCTGTCGAAGCTTCTATGCCTTTAGAGACGACCAGGATCTTCTGACCATCATAGACAAACTTCTCTTTAAGCCATTCACTTATCTGTTGAGCCGGGATGGCGATGACGATATATTCCAGTGCCAGCACCTCTTCAAGTGTGACAAAGTTTGGCAGATCACGAGGGGTACGTGATGTGATCAGCACATCATTCTCTTTTGAGAGCGCAAAGGCAAGTGCCGAGCCCCACTTACCTGCTCCGATGACTCCGATCTTATTCATGTCTCTTCTCCACCAACTGATCTTTTAAATGCTTCAATATCTTTCTCATATCCTATCACGATCAACATATCACCGGGGTCAAGCTGATGATTTTGCCCTTTTCCGGTAAAGATAAACGAGGTACTGACCGCATGATCGACTACTGCCAGTATAATGATACCAAATACCTCATGCCAACGGATATCATGCAGATATTTTCCGATGAACTTTGAGTTTTCCGCCATAGTGATCTGGGCCAATTTCAGATCACTCTCCTCATAAAGAAGATGGTGGACAATAGTCGAGCTCACAGGTGACTCCAGCAAACCGGTGATGACATTGGCAGTAGCCTCGACCATCGGGATGATCTTGTTCGCACCAGCCATCTTCAGTTTGTTACCACTCTCCTGGTCATTAGCCAAAGCGATGATCTGGACCGCTTCGAATGTCGCACGCAGGGAGATCGTCAAAAAGATATTGTTTGCCGTGTTCTCCAACGCACAAAAGACCATGAGGTCTTCGATATTGTTTGACGTTATGATCTCTTCCCAATCATCACTCAGATCAAAAAGGGCCGCATCATAGCCTTGTTCTAGTGCTGACTCGAGGTTCTCGTCACTCATGACATAATAACGCACACTCCGGTATTCACTTCGGATGTTCCTGACTATCTGTGAAGCATACTCGTTATAGCCAAAGACAATGGCATCACTCTGCTTTCTCTTCATGACTTTCTCTTCTTCTGATGAATATGGATCCGGAACTCATTAATAAAGACGTTTTGACCGATGACAAGCAGTATATCACCGACTTCGAGTACCGTACTGCCTATGGGATTGAAGAGAAACCACTCCTTCTCTTTTTTATGGACACCCATCATGATGAGATGATATTTCTCATGTCCCAACTCTGCGACGGACGCGAAGTTCGCTATCATGCGTTCATCAACGGAGATCTCTTCTAGCTTGACACCTGTCTGCTCGGAACGTAATGCATGAAACGCTTCGATAGCAACTGGTTTTCCGCTGAACTCCTTCGCGATCATGCCCACAAGCTCCTGGGTATAGACCACCTCATCCACACCCGCCATAAGTATCTTCTTACGATTAGCCTCATGGACCAGTGTTGAAAGTATTCGGACATCTTTGTTCATAGATCGAACTGTCAATGCCGTGTAGACGTTCAAGACATCATCTTCAAGAAGACACAACACCGCCTTCACCTGCCTGCCGAAATCGATCTTTAGTCGCTTATAGCTGTCGAGTGCACCAGGGTCGTAAGGAAGCGCGATATGACCATGCTCTTTTGCCTGCCTGATATGTTCAAGGTCCTGATCCATGACGATGATGTCATAACCATCGCGGCGTAGCTTTGATGCGACCTGCTGCGCCACATCCTCAAATCCGCAGATGAGATAGAACTGTTTTAATTTGGTGACATCATCGACCGTCTTTCGCTCTTTGATCTCATCAAGTTTCTCTGTGAATGCTGAAACGATGATAGACGTAGTAAAAGAGAGTACCGCGACACCCGCGACGATGATGATCATCGCTACAAAACGCCCGGCATCAGTTATCGGGGTAATATCTCCAAATCCTACGGTAGAGATCGTGACCACTGCCCAGTAGAACGCATCATAAAGCGTGTTGATAGGCGAATCTGCATTATTCGCTTCCATCACATAGATCAATACCGAAGAGATAAAGATCACGATAGAAGCGAACATCATCAGGGTGAAGAACTCAAACTTCTTTGTCGCCAGGACGGAAGCAAAAGTCCGCAAGCTATTTGCATAACGAAAGAGTTTAAAGACCCTAAATAGGATGAAGATACGCAATAGACGCATCTGGTGGAAAAACGGTACGATCGCCAGCAGATCGATGATCGCTGTCACGGAACGTGCATACTCGAATTTTTTACCAAAGACTTTACGCATCGCGTAGCCAAAACGAAACTTGCGCTGGAGCATCTGATCTTTCTCATACTGTTCCACAATGATCTTTGAGTTATCGTTGTAGGTCCACATACGTAAAAGATAATCTGTCAAAAAGACGATCGAGATGACATAGTTGTTAAAAAAGAGCCATACATCGTTGACGTGATACTTCACTTCACGGATCAAGATCACCACACTCATCAGAATAAGTGCGATCATCATGTAGTCAAAATAGCGCTTGTAGGGGTAGTCGTGGTTATTTAAAAGGTTATTGAAGAGGGTTTTTTTACGCTGATAGCCCTCAGAAGCCAACCGCATGTATGCAGTGTCGACGACGAAGCGGGCTAGGAGATTCACATCAACTCAGTTTTTGCTTTAGGATCTCGTTGACAGCCTGCGGGTTCGCGCTGCCTTTACTCGCCTTCATCACCTGACCGACAAAGAAACCAAGGAGTTTCTCTTTTCCACCTTTGTACTGCTCCACTTTATCAGGATTGGCCTCGATGATCACATCGACTATCTTCTCGATCGCACCGCTGTCACTCACCTGTTTCAGACCAAGCTTATCGATGGTAGTGTCGACATCTGTGTCGTTCTCCATCATGTGATCCAGGACCTCTTTGGCTGCTTTATTACTGATAGTCTTGTCTTCGATCCGTTTGACCAAAAGACCCAATGACGCGGCATCGACTGGAGAGTTCGTGATATTGTGTCCACCCTTGTTAAGGCGTCCTTGCAGTTCTACCGTAAGCCAAGTCACTGCATTTTTAGCACTGATTCCCTCTTCTAGCATCGCTTCAAAGAAGTGGGCCATCTCAAGGTCTGCTGTGATCACACTTGCATCGTATGCACGCATCCCATACTCAGAGATCATACGTGCTCGCTTCTCATCAGGCAGCTCCGGGATCTTCGAATACTTCTCAAACATCTCGTCTGTGATGATGGCTTTAAGCAGGTCGGGTTCAGGGAAGTAACGGTAATCCGCAGCTTCTTCTTTCCCACGCATAGATCGGGTCTCCTGTTTTACCTGGTCATACAGTCGTGTCTCTTGAGAGATCTCTTGCTCATAGACACCATCTTCCCACGCTTCGATCTGGCGCTGGACCTCGACCTCAATAGCTTTTTGAATAAAACGGAAGCTGTTGATATTTTTGATCTCTACACGTGTATAGAGCTTCTCATCACCTTTAGGACGGATAGAGACGTTGACATCGACTCTGAAAGAACCTTCCTGCATGTTCGCATCACTGATATCGAGATAACGTACGATGGAGTGAAGTTTTTTGATATAGAGGATAGCCTCTTCAGCTGAACGCATATCTGGCTCGGAGACGATCTCGAGCAGTGGGGTACCCGCGCGGTTAAGATCGACTCTAGAGGTCTCACCGTCATGGATGTTCTTGCCAGCATCTGCTTCGATGTGGGCACGGTTTATCCGGATACTTTTGTCTGTACCGTCTTCAAAGTCGATTACCAAGGTACCATGCTCGACAACAGGAGTATAGAGCTGCGTGATCTGGTAGGCACTCGGGCTGTCTGGGTAAAAATAACTTTTTCTATCAAAGAACGAAGTCCGGTTGACCGTGGCATCAACAGCTGTCCCAAGCATAATAGACTTGTGAAGTACCTCTTTATTAAGTACAGGAAGCGCTCCGGGAAGAGCCAGACACGTTGGACAAGTGTTACTGTTTTGCTTATGGTTAAAACTGGTCGCACAGTCGCAAAAGAGTTTTGTCTTGGTATTTAACTGTGTATGGACTTCAAGGCCGATAACGACTTCAAACATTAGGTTTCCTATTTTTCGATTAGATTTGATTCGACGAAGCAAAAGCTCTCTCTTTTGGAGAAGGCTACCTGTCAGTTCTCTATAAAGTAACGGATCGAGGCAAAACCGTAAGCGCCCGTGGCTTCGATCTGCTTTACCTGCTCGTCAGTGGTAATACCACCAAGTGCAAATATATTTGTCTGGATTTTACCGACAATTTCTTTTAAATCCTCTAAACCCTTCGGTTCACCCTTATTTGGGGTCGAGAATATTGGACTGTAGGTCACTGCGTCAGCACCATTAGCGATAGCTAAAGTGATCTCCTGCTCGCTATGCGTACTGGCTATGACATAAAGACCAAGCGATTTGGCCTCTTTTATCTCTTCAAATTGTTGCGAGGTCAGATGTACACCATAAGCGTGTAGTCTGTGTGAGAGAGCGACATCACCATGAAGCATCCCTTTGACCATCTCACGTTTCGAACAGGCTTTGACAAAAGCTTCTGCCAATAAAGCATAACCTGGGTTCTGCTTATCTCTGTAAAGAAGAAGATCAGGTGCATGTCTGGTGATAGCAGTCTGCACATCAGCGTAAAGTGCTTCGGGGGTACTTCTATAATAGGCAGGATCAGTGATAAGATAGCTTTTCATGATCTTAGACTCCCTATGAAGTAGGTCTTACTTTACTGGCTTGTCAGACACTTCAGAAGCTGTGATATCGTTCATGTCCGGCTCATCGACGATATTTGCATCCTCAATGAGCTGTGGAGTAGTCTCTCGATTATCATCAGCGACTTGCATAGTCGCTATTAACTGCGTCTGCTGCTCTTTTGTGAGATCACCCTCACTGATGGTATCGAGTACTTTATTAGCGATCTTATAACGCATCTCATTCTCTTTGACACGAAAGTACTTCTCAAGATTATCGTTATAAGCACGCAGTTTATCTTCGCGTCGGTTCTTAATAAAGAAGTAGATAGCTGCTGCGATGAGAAGTATGACCAGAGCACTAAAACCCACAATATAACGCTGTAACTCGAGTCGGTTCTCCTGTTCAAAGATCACCGTCTGCTGTTTTATACGTTCAAGTTCAAGTGACTCATCCATAGATAGTCGCTCTCTGTTCATCTCCTGCTCTCGCTTCTGGATCTCCAGTTCGTTCTCGAGTTTTTTAGAACCCAGCTCTTTTTGCATAGTGATCTCGGCAAGATCAGTCGCAGACTTTGCTTCGATCTCAGCTTTTCCTAACATCGCAGCGGTCTTAGGGTCGACCTTCTGGGGAATATCGCGTTTAAGTGCCTCAGTACTGTCACTGCTCTCTTCTTGAAAACAGCCGGTAAAGAGCAGTAGTGCTAACAGAGAAGTAAGTATGTATTTCATAAAAGAGGGTTCTATTCGTTGAGCAAAGGCTCAGCCATCTCTACTGCATGACCACTACGTATCTCTTCAAGAAGTCTTGTCTGCTTAAGTAGTTCATCAAATCTGAGGCGATTGATACGCATGTTTTCCAGTAGTAAAAGACCAAGAAGTGAGAAGAAAAGAAATATAAAGACAGAGAAGATAGCCATACTGATGCCAAATACGGAGACGATCTGAAAGGTCACCCAGGCACCAATAGCGATGAATGCCCAGAAGATACCCTGAAGAAAGCCAATCAATGCATCAAAGGTACTTGGCTTCATCATGGAGTGTAAAGAGGTTGACTAGTGATCGTCGTAGATCTGAATAGCACCACCAAGATAGACGTAAGTCAGCATCATGAAGATAAATGCCTGAAGCAGTGCCATGAAGCTAAGTAGTGCGAACGGGATCATTGGAAGTAACCAAGGAGCCAGCATCAACAGTACCATCAAGAACATATCATCACCCTTGACGTTACCGAAAAGACGGAAACTAAGAGAGACGATACGAGAGATATGCGAGACGATCTCGATCGGGAACATCAACCAGTATAACCACCAGACAGGGCCCATGAAGTGCTTGAAGTAAGCGATGACACCGTTTGTACGGATACCTTCAAAGTTATAATAGACAAAGACTACAAGAGCCAATGCAAGTGTAAAGTCCAAAAACGCACTTGGCGCTTCAAAACCAGGGATGATACCGATGATATTTGCAATACCTACAAATAGGCCGATCGTCGCGACAAGTGGAAGATACTTGCGTGCGTTCTCTTTGCCCATGACGTCAGCACCCATAGCAAGGACACCGCCAAGGTAAGCTTCCATCACGTTTTGCGTACCTGTTGGTACTATACGTAAGCTTTTCGTAGCAGCTTTAGCAAGGAAAAGGACGATCCCTGCAGTCAGAAACATGTGTGTTAGAAAGATAAAAGCGTGATCATGGCTAATAAGCCCGAAAAAAGTAAACAATTCACCCATACGAAGTGTTCCTTATCTGTAAAAGTTGGTCGTATATTACAGAAAATAGCATTAAACTTTTATAATATCTATCATGAATGGTAATATTTTACAGGCTAAGTCGCATAAGCCTTTTTCTTGCTTTTGCAATATCACTCTCTATCGCCTCTTTTAGTGCCTTTAACGAGTCAAACTGCTGATTATCTCGTATATGATCGACAAAACTGATATCCGCACGTCTTTTGCAATCGACATCACCATCAAGGATATGTGTCTCTACAGCAAAAGAGCCATCTGTACTCACGCGATGACCGATAAAACTGACAGAGGGATGATAGTGTTCATCACCATCAATGCGGGTCAGTGAGGTGTACACCCCTTCTCTAGGAAGTAGAAAACCCTCTGTCTTGAGATTGATCGTCGCGACAAGTTCACGTTTACCTAGGCCCTGTCCTTTGATCATCGCACCTCGGATAGTATAGTTATGTCCTAGAAAGAGATTGGCCCCATGGATATCTCCCAATTTGAGTTTTGCCCGGATCTTATGCGAATGGACAGAGTCGTCATGTACAGTGACCTCATCGATGACCTCTACCTCGTGTCTAAAAAGCTCCTGAAGCTCTTTGATGCTTGACTTACGGTGTTTACCAAAATGAAAATCATACCCGATGACGATCTTTCGCAACGCTGGGAACTGGTCTTGGATCTTTGCGATAAACGCTTCTCCATCAAGATGTCTGATATTTTCAAGATCATAATAGTAGACAGGAAGATCGGTGAAGTTCTCACGTTCATGTCCGGGAGTAAGGTTGGCATAACCTGTCTCGATGACCAAGATAGCCCCATTCTTACCACAAGCATCAAAAAGATGCTGATGACCAATATGCATCCCATCAAATCCACCGATGGCGATAGAATCAATCTTTTCTAAAACAGTAACAGTACTCAATATTTCCCTCTTTCCCTGACAAAGCCGAAGCCTCCATGGTATCTAGTTCCCACTCACAAACACTGCAGGCATCTTCAAACCTCTGCATCGCTTTGGCTATCGCTTTCTTATCTTTGACGACACCGTTCTTATCACGCTTTACCTCACGACCCACTTCGAACTGCGGCTTGAACAGCAGTACGACCCATCTTGATGAGAGACGGTCTATATCTTCAAGTATATGTAGCAGTGAGATGAACGAGACATCACTTACTACTATTTCAAATGTCCTATTGGGATCATAGTGACGTATATCCATCTGCTCTATCGACGTCACTCGACCATCACTACGAAGTAATGGATGCAGCTGATCAGTTCCCACGTCAACCGCTGTGACATGTGCAGCACCCTCTTCAAGCAAGACCTGTGTGAAACCCCCAGTACTTGCTCCAATATCAAGGGCTTCACTTCCCTCGATCTTAAAAGGAAGTATCGGTAAAAAATCCTTCAGCTTTAGTGCCGCACGGCTGACATACTGCTTACTCTGCTCGATGGAGACGACGTGCTCCTCGATCGCGAAAGAGACTTTGGTGACTATCTTAGCATCTACCGTGACCAGAGAAGCTTTGATCATCTCCTGCGCTTTATTGCGGCTGTAAAGGCCATGATGTTTGACAAGGTATTGATCTAGACGCACTAAAACTGTACCTCAAAGGCCCCGTAGATGAAGTCGATCACAGTACTGCTCTTTTGGGCATCATCAGAGATCGTGGATATCTTGTCATAAGAGAAGCGGTCATAACCGATTTTAAACGTCAATGCCTTATTTGGACGATAACCGATGCCTGCGCCAAAAAGCAACGCTGCCTCATTATAATCACGGTCTACATCACCTCGCTCTTTTCCCAGCACCTGCCCTGCCCCAAAACGGCCAAACAGGTCTAAGCGATCCTCAAGTACCGGATAATGTGCGACGGCCACTACACTTACGATCGTCACTGAGTCCAAGATCTCTTTGCCAGTACCATCTTTGGCGGTGACATCGTCAAAGGAGAGATAGTCCAGTTCTACAGAGAGGTTCTCATTGATAAACGCACCTGCATAGAGATAAGGTGTCTGCACTTCATGTTCTGTTACCTGAGTGAAGCCCTGCTCACTATAGCTACCACCATCATCTAGGTCACCAAGTCCATAACCCAGTCCCAGGTAGGGTCCGCTTCTCTCTGCATACAAAAAGGTCGAGAAGATGGAGAGGCTCAGCATCATGACTATATATCTACTCTTTATCACCCTTTGCCCCCTACTCTAACATAGTACGCATCTGCGCTTCTGTGATCGTCGCTACTCCCAAAGAGACAGCTTTGTCGTATTTGCTGCCGGCATCATCACCAAAGACCAGATAATCAGTCTTTTTAGAGACTGAACCTGAGACTTTTGCACCATATCCTTCAAGAAGCTCCTTGATAAGTCCTCTTGACTCACTCATACTTCCCGTAAGTACCGCGATTTTCCCTTTAAAAGGGTTTTCCGATGCTTCTACCTTGGCTTCAGGGATACTCGGTAGCAAGATCTCTTCCAGTGTAGCGATATGTTCACGGTTGACACGAATAAACTCCATCAGTGAACCAGCCATCTCCTCACCGATCCCATCAAGTGCTATGAGCTCCTCCATAGAAGCTTTGGTAAAGGCAAGACCAAAAGCATCACAAAGTGTCTTTGATGCGACCTCACCTATATGTTCAATACCCATCGCGTTGACAAAACGCCAACACTCACACCCTTTAGCCTGTTCGAGAGAGTCTAGAAGTTTACTACTTCGCTTCTCTTTAAAGCCATCAAGCTCCAGAAGCTGCTCCATCCGTAGTGAGAAAAGGTCGATCACACTATGTACCAGACCGGACTGATAAAGCGACTCGACGATCTTCTCTCCCAGCCCATCTATGTTAAGACACGGCTTTGAAGCAAAATAGATGATAGAGTTGACTACTCGCGCTTCACATTTAAGGTTTTGACATTTGATCAACACACCCTCATCAAGTAGTTCACTATCACATACAGGACACTGTGTCGGACGCTCTACTTTCAACTCGCTACCGTTACGTTCAGGGATGATGACTTTGATGATCTTCGGGATGACATCACCACTTCGCAAGATGATGACACTGTCGCCAATACGGATATCCTTACGCTCGATCTCATCAAAGTTATGCAGTGTAGCCCGCTCCACCACGACCCCTTCGATGTGTGTCGGCTCGACGATAGCAACGGGTGTCACCACCCCGCTTCGACCCACCTGAAGGACGATATTTTTCACCTTTGTCAGTTTCTCAACTGCTGGAAACTTGTAAGCTACTGACCAACGGGGGTTCTTGACCGTGTAACCCATCTCCTGCTGTATCTCTACCTGGTCGACTTTGATGACCATGCCATCAAGCATCATCGAAAGATCATCACGCTCATCTCTCATCTTCTGATAAAAGGCTTCTATCTCTGAAAAGCCGCGGCACTCCTGACGCATAGGAGGCTTTTTAAAGCCCAGTTCGTAGACATATGCCATACGAGCACTCAAGAGTGGGATATCCAGCTCGTTCTCTCCTATGCCATAAGGTAAAAAGACAAGATTACGTTTTGCGGTGATTCGGGGGTCAAGTTGCCGAAGGCTGCCTGCCGCCGCATTTCTCGGATTGGCAAAGAGGGCTTCATCATTTGCCGCTCTATCAGCATTGATGCGCTCAAACTCCTCTTTGAAGATCACTACCTCACCACGGATCTCGATACGTCCATCATAAGCAATAGTTAGCGGAATAGACTTGATTGTACGGGCATTTTGGGTGATAAGTTCCCCGGTCAGACCATTACCGCGGGTGACGGCTTGCACAAGCCTTCCCTCAGCATAGACCAGGTTTAAGCTGGCACCGTCATATTTTGGTTCACAGTAAAAAAGGGCATCTTCGGAACGTTTTGCAGTACGTTCAAGCCATTTGAGCAACTCATCAGCATCAAAGATATCCTCAAGACTCCACATACGACTGAGATGATCCGCTTTCTCGTAGCCCTCTAGCGGGACATCACCGACACGTTGTGTCGGTGAGTCCTCTGCGATAGACTCGGTATTTACCTCTTCATAGGCCAGTACTTTATGATAAAGCCTGTCATAGATGTCATCTGTCGTGATGGGGTCATCGAGGACATAATAGTGGTAAGCATACTTATTTAGCTCTTTGACATTATCGAGATACGCATTTTGGTCCATAGATCACCCGACAGGCTCGTGGCTGAGCCCTTATGTAGATTAAAAGCCGGATTATATCAGGGTGTGGCTAAAAAAGTGTTTTCAGCTCTTCTCAGCGAGTGCGTTTTTTATGATCTTATCGATCATCGCAGTAAAGATATATTTATGGATAAAGAAGAGTGAGTACCAGTAGAGATAACCAGCGACACCTGAAGGTCTAAAATAGGCTCTGAGTATGAACCTCCATCTTTTCTGATCACTTTCATCTTGTATCAATGCAAACTGTAACCAGGAGTCACCCGGACTTTTCAGACGCCCTTTAAGAGTAAAGACTTTTTTATCAGACATATCAAGGTACTCTGTCACGATCCAGAAATCCATACGCTCTCCGACTCGCGGTACCTTATCAAATGTCCTTCGTCCCAGATCCAGTCCTGGGCCACCAATGAACTTATCCATTATCGCCCGGCTACTCCACATCCACTGTGGGCTCCAGTATCCATGTTCACCACCGATGTTCAAGACCTCAGCAAATATCTTTGCGACATCGTCCTCATCTACTTCACGTACCCTTTTCTCGAAAAGAAGCCCTTCAGTCTCTTCCTCATAAGAGTCAAGGAACTCCTCACTCTCACGAGTGAGTACCTGTAAGGAGTGAGGCATCGACCAAAAACTCTCTACCTGCCCCTGAGCTTCACGGCTGAATGCTTTTTTGACCGACTCTTCAAAAGAGAGTGGTGTCAAAATGTTAAGATCGTTGCCAAGTAGTGCGTTCTTATTTACCATATCATCTGTCAGAGCACAGGAAGTGTGATACGCTTCATAAGCAAACTCACCTTTTACTGACTGCGAGTCCATACCATCGACCAAAGGAAACGCCAGTTCATAGGGGATGGCTGAGAAAAAGGCGATCGTACGTGCAAACACACGTTTACTGATCATCTTATCTATAAAAGGGAATCGGACTATGGGGACCTTGCGAGCATAGGTATATTTCGCAAAGAGCAGTACCATCTCATCATAACCGAAGGTCTCATCCATCCCTATT
>JADGEC010000007.1:0-42038 GCA_016744575.1 Sulfurimonadaceae bacterium
ACTCGTCGGTCTGTCTAACCTTCCGATGATGTTTAGTAGGGTACTTTTCCCACATCCTGATGGGCCCATAAGTGCGATGGTATCACCTCTGTTCAAGACCAGGGAGATGTCCTGAAGTGCGGGTATCAAGCCATCTTCATAGGCTTTGTAGACATTCTTTACCTTCAGCAGTGCCTTACTCATGATGCAGCGCTTTGGCGGGGAGCATACGGGTCCCATAAAGGGCAGGGAAGATGGCACTGAGCAGACCGATGAGAAGACAGGCGATCAATAAGATCGCAAACATCTCCGCAGATGGTGATGCTGGGATGAAGTTCAATCCCATGTGAGGATAGCGGTCGAGCAGGTCGATCGCAGGAAATGTCAGTAGATAACCCAGCAGGCCACCAGAGAAGGAGAGTAGAAGGGCTTCTATCGTGAACATGAGTACTATCATCGATCTGGACCAGCCGATAGCCGAAAGTATCCCTATCTCACGAGTACGCTCATTGACTGTCATGACAAGTGTATTAAGCAGTACAGCTGAGGCGATGATAAAGGTGATGATCGATATGAGCTCGATGAAATGGACAAGAGTCTTGGTCGAGCCAAGATGCTGTAACAACTCTCCGCTTGAGAACGCGACAAGTTTTGGATAAGTGTCGTTGATAGCAGCTATAGTCTCTCTGGAGTGCAAAGGTTCATTCAGACTTAGAAAAAGCATACTTACCCTATCGGGTCGGTCTTTTAGGCGCTGGGCATCTTCCATACTGAGGTAAGCACAGGCATCAAGGAAATCCAGACCGGTCGAGTATATTCCTGTGATCTTGTATGTCTCATCCTCATCAAGTTTGAGGCTATCACCGATGTCCAGGTTTAGGATCCTGGCCACCTTCTGTCCGATCGCGATCTCTCTTGAACCCTGATGAAAGGCTCTTCCCTTGACGAGTCCAAGCCCAAGCCGTTTGGCAATAGGTGCGAAATCAGAGAAACCAAGTAAAAAGAGTGAAGCCTCCTTACTAAGTCTTTTCTTTCCTATGAAGAGGGAGGTCGCCTGATGGATATCTGGCGAGCTGACAATCGATGCAGCCATCTCTTTGGGAATAGATGAGGAGAGTGGTGTATTAGCAAACTTTGATTGGACTATGATGTCGATCTTTTTTGCATCAAGTGTGCTACTGATCTGGCTTGAGAGTTCTTGGCCTATTGATGTAAGCAGGATGAAGAGTGCAAAGACCAGACTGATGACGAAGATCGTGAAAAAAGTGCGAAGCTTGACGCGAAGAAGGTTACGCAGGGCGTAAGCAAATAAGATCTTAAGCATAAGTCTCTGTCTTCTTTTTCCTCCCGCTTATTCAGCGGGAAGGATAGCAGAGCCTATAGTGACTCTCATAAGTCACACTCAAAGTGAGAGGTCATCGACTACACTGGTGTCGACAGCAGTACAATCAAGTTGTACCGGAGTCTGTCCATCGACAGCTACATCGATCATACCACTACTGTCATCCATGGTAAAGACCATATCCGTACCATCACTAGCTGTAGTGGTCATCGTACCTGAAGTCATCCCGGTAGCTTCGTTCGTGACGAACTCACCGCTATTGGTAAAGGTGCCGCCATCTTCAGTATAGGTACACTGCTTCAAGTTCAGATAGGAATCACCTCCTATTTCCCACATAGTCGCTTGACAGTCATCAAGTACGAATGACTGAGTCGCATCGACATTGTCTATCAGGGCGACATGACTGATGTCGATAACCGTAGGATCAGCTTGCGTCATACTCCCCATTGTAAGAGTGTTGGTACCCGTCATCGTCAGTTTGACGTTTTGTTCAACGTCAGTGTCGATGAGGCTGACACCAGTAGCTCCCGTAGAAGCGCTGATACTGATAAAATCATCGCTGACAGAATCTTGATTCATCGCGAGGTTCAGTTGACCATTCACAAGAGTGTCTTGTTGCGTAAAGCTTCCAAGATTACAGTTTTGAAGATCGATGCTCATCTCTGAGCCATCTTCACTTCCTGTCATCGTCATAGCGCCAGCGACCGTACCATCTTTGTCAGTACATTCACTGGTCTGGCTGCTGGTCTCGAGTATATCGAGAGTGAGGCTATCGGAGAATTGTACTTTTTTGACGACGGCTGGTAGGGCCCCGCTTGATCTTGCTGGAGCTGAATCGCTACCGACGACCGTACATCCAGGTACGACGGTCTGGATCCTTGTCAGAAACTCAGCGCTTTTATCATCAGAGAAGGTCGATTGTGTCGCACCGCTGCCACCGCCGCCGCCACTATTGTCATCACCTACAGCTGGTGAACTATCAGAGCTACTGCCACCGCATCCGGCAAAGGTCAGTAAGGCTACTGTCATCGCTGTGAATAAATATTTAGATGTTTTCATAATAGACTCCTTGTTGTAAGTATCTAATACTATTGTCACTCTTTAATGATCAATTATAGATAAGATCTTTAAGATTAGTAGTAAAAATATGTAAAATGTTAAAATTAGTAGCGTGACTTTTATCCTATTATAATGTAAGATAATTATCTGCTACAGCCTCAGTTTACTCTCATTTTTGTCCGTGTAGTTACGTTTACTTTATCACATCGCCTTATTAGTTCCGTATGCATTATAAGAATCTATTAAGTGAACTCGATGATCAAAGGCTGTCTACAAGGCTTCGTGATATACTCGCAAGGATGAAAAGTCAGTAGACACTAGGTGCTGTCTTAGTCAACATGACTTCACCATCGCATCTCTTTATAACAAGGTCTTTTTTATGCAACATCGTTACATCGGAAAAACAGGTCTACGTGTAAGTCCCATCTGCTTGGGAACAATGACATTTGGTACACAGTGTGATGAGAAGACTGCATTTAAGATAATGGACAAAGCCTATGACAGCGGTGTCAACTTCTTTGATACTGCCGAGCTGTATCCCGTGCCTCCACAGGCAAAGCTCGCTGGTGTGACAGAAGAGATGGTAGGGCGCTGGTTGAAAGGTAAGCCAAGAGACTCCCTCATCTTAGCTACAAAGGTCGCTGGCGCAGCGTCAGGCTGGTTCGTCCCGCCTATCCGTCATGGACTGACAGCGGTCGACCGTTTTCACATCGAGCGGGCTATAGAAGGCTCGCTAAAACGTTTGGGAACGGACTATATAGACCTCTATCAGATGCATTGGCCGGACACCATCGTACCCATCGAAGAGTCTCTTGAAGCCTTTGACCGTTTGGTGCAGAGTGGTAAAGTGCGTTATATCGGTACCTCGAACGATACGGCTTATGGGACAGCCAAGGCACTTACGACATCAAAATATGAGAAGTTCGCCCGATTTGAATCCATCCAAAACAACTTCTCGCTCTTAAACCGTCGTTTTCTAGATGAACTTTCTACGCTTGCCAAGCGTGAACAGGTGAGTCTGCTCCCTTATTCGCCGCTTGCAGGAGGGGTACTTAGCGGAAAGTATAACCAGGGTATAGAGGATGTTCAGGGCCGTTTCGCTGATTATTATCGTTCAAGCAATAAACGTCAGCGTCTTATGGCAGACCGTTTTATGAACGAGCGTACATTAGCTTCGACACAGCAGTATCTTAAGATCGCCAGTGATGCGGGACTGCATCCTGTGACGATGGCAACGGCATGGAGTAAACAGTTTGATTTTGTCGCTTCGACGATCATCGGTGCTACGGACCCTGATCAGCTTGATGCGACACTGGCTGCTATGGACTTGACACTGAGTAAAGAGGTCCTAAAGGCCTGTGATGATGTCCATGAGAAGATCCTCTACCCTATGGGCTGAGGCCTCTCGTTGTCCTGGACGATAAATGTCTGATGTGCAGTCGTTAATGTCGGCTCGAGCATCAACGAAGTAGAGTAGACACCGCTCTCTACACAGTTATTTGAGATCACGGTGACAGAAAGTGGTTTTGTAGCGCTGTTTCCGGTGTCGATGATGTGTGAGAAAGTCTGTTTGGCAATCGTATAGTTTCGCTCATAAGAGGCGGAGGTAGTCAGTGCCTGATCCTCAAGTTCAAACTGTTTGATATGTTTTTGTTTGTCAGTCGGATCACTGATACCTACTTTAAACTTCTCCCCAGTAGGTTTTTTACCCAGAGCATATATATCCCCGCCGAAGTTGATAAGGGCCGCTTTTATCTTATGCTTTCTTAAGATCTTGACTGCCTGATCGATGGCATACTCTTTGACAAAACCGCCGAGGTCGATCTTGGTAAAGTCATTGTCAAAATGGATCTTCTCTCTTTTGATACTGAAATGTTCACAACCAACGTAGGGCATCAGGGCTGCTTTTTGCTGTTCTAGGACCTCAATGCTTGATGCCTCTCTAAAGATGTCTTTAATAGTCGCTACAGTCACGTCAAAGACACCATCGGTCGCTTTATAGTACTGTTTTGTCCGCTGTAAGATGTTTTTTGTCTCGCTATCAAGTCCGTTGGTAAGACGCTGGTTTATTTGTGAGAGGTAGGAGTCGGCATCGAAGTAGTTGTATTTTTTCTCCAGCCGTTTTGCCTCTTTGAGGATCAGCTGGGCGATGGTGTCAGCTTTTGACTTACTGTTGCTATAGAGGGTGAGCTCACATGGGGTGGTCATCACCTCAAAGCGGTAGATGGATTTGTTAGAAGCTATATCTCACCCCAGCGACGATAGAGACGGCACTTAATCCTGTACTCTGATCGTAAAACGAGCCACCAAGGTTTACGGTCACATCCTCTGTCACATCATAGTAGGCATGCAGTTTGTAATCGATGGCATCAAGGTCACTAAGCCGCTCATCACTGGTCGCATACTGCTTGTCAGCAGAAAAGTAGTCAGGACTGTAAAAGCTTGCTTCACTTTGCATGTAGTAACGCAAACCGGCATTGATCATAAAGTCACCGAACTCATAATAGATCTCAGTGTCTATGGTGTGAGAATCGATCTCCCAGTCATCACTATAGTAGCGGTAGCCGACATGTAGTGCGACGGCATCACTCAGCGCTCTGGCGTATTTTGCGGATGCTCCATAAGCCGTGCGAGTATCAGGCCGTACTTCATGAAGTACATCAAGGGTGTTGTCCGTGTTTTCCCGGACTACATTGTGATAAGGACTACCTAGATAACCATCTTCAGCGATATAGAAGAGAGAGGCTTTGATGTAAGAGTCCTGATCTATGACCTGCATAAAGCTTGCCTGTGTAGTGATGACATCACTGTCGAGTGCTGCACTGGCCCCACTAGTACCATCACAGGCGTCGCTATAGTCACATTCTACCAGCGACTGATTTGACTGATAGGCGAATCCCAAAGAGATCGACTGGTTCTTGGAGCTGTCGAGCCAGTGCATGTAATCGGCCGAGCCTTCGATGGATCTGAAGTCATGTTCGTAGGACAATGCTACACCGGTCTTGAGCTCATCACGATTGTCAAAGCGTGTGGTCAGTAGCGCACTTCCCGCCATTCGCTCCTCTTTGTAGTCGATATTACCGAACTCTATATCATCAGGATCGATATCTTGACCGCGTGAGTAGGCTGAGGGGCCGCTTGAAGCGTCATAATAGGTCGGACTTGCACCGCTGACACTATCTGAGGTCGCCTGGACATTGAGGGTATAATCTGTCCCAAAGTCTTTATTGATCTCTATAGATGGAGCTGATACGGTCGTTCTGTCATCACTCTCACTATAGTTAAGATACTGGACACTGACATAGTCCTCAGCCTGGGCGCTGATAGCACTGAGCAGGAGTGCTGCAGCAGGTAATGATAAGTATGTTTTCAGTTGCATCCGCAGCCTCCTCCAGCGACACCGCCGCCGCCTTTGCTTGCCTCTTTGGAGGTGAAAGTATGTTCTTCATATGATTTCAGTAGGGTGTTGGGTCCGCCCTCTTTCATCGTGTCTTTAGCCAGGGTCTCTTTCTCCCAGGGTTTGACCTCTTTGACGCAGCCGCCAAAGAAGAGAGCCGAGGCGGCTATCAGTAGTGTAAGGGTTGTTCTCATAAGCTTTCCAGGTCCTTAAGTATCTGTTTGTCTATATCATCGATGGCACCATAGATGACAGCTAAGACTTTTCCATCTTTCACATAATAGAGCGCCGGCATGCCGATAGGTTCGAACTTGCCGATGATGAGGTTCATCGGGTCATTGATCACTCTGAAGTCGAGTAGACCATCTTTACGCAAGCTCTCTTGAAATGCATTTGCTTTTTTAGCACTTTTATCGACGTCTATACCGATGATCTCGACGTGTGCCTTATCGATCTGTTGATTGGCTTTTGAGATAAGCGGGATCTCTTTTTCACAAGAGCTGCACCATGAGGCAAAGAAGTCGATGATGTAGACTTTATCATCTTGCAGACCAAGGTGCTTCTGTAGCTGGGGGTCGATGGTATCACCCTCTTTATAACCAAAGAGTAGTGTCATAAGCAGTGACAGTAGTAGAAAGTGTCTCAATTTGATCCTTTATTATAGATGCCCTCTCTAAGGGAGATGGGATTTAGCATAAGCGTTATCTTTAAGATGAGGAAGTCGGTGTAGATTAAGATAATCTTATAAATGTGAGCTGAATTATAACTAAGTCAAAGCTAGGCTTTGTTTACTTTAGTATCATCTATACACTTTTAGGTAGAATTACCGATCCAATCTACCCAGTAAGGTCACAACATGCCTGCTCGATCTTTAGCTATTTCCCTATCTCAGTCACGTAACACGTACTTTTTTGCAGGTCTTGTTTTTCTGCTTTTTATCTTTGGTGGCTGCTCAGTCAAGAGCTACGAGATGACAGAGACAAAGATCATCACCTTTAAGACACCAAAATTGCGTTTTAATGACTTGGGATATATCCGTAGCAGTGATGAGAATATCCAGGTCGACCTATTTAGTGCCGGACAGGCAGTAGAGCGTTTTGAGATCGGTGCGCTTATCTGTGTCTCTGAAGGGTGTATGAGTAAAAGTAAGTTTAATGAGGATTATCTTAATGGTGCTTATCATGATGATATCTTACAAGACATCTTGCTTGGGCAGGAGATATTTGAGGGCAAGGGACTTAAGAAGAGTGAGAATGGTTTTGAACAATCCCTTGAGGACGAGAAGTATCTCATCACCTATCGCGTAAGTAGTGAAGAGACCTATTTTAAAGATAGACACAATGGCATCTTGATCCGTATCAGAGCTGTGAAAAAATAAATCTATGGAGAACATCGATGAGTAATAAATTTGTAGGAGCCCATACCTCTGCTGCCGGGGGTGTCTTTAACGCTATTAAAAACGCAGAGGGTATCGGAGCACAGGCTTTCGCACTCTTTACCAAAAACCAGCGTCAGTGGAAAGCCAAACCGCTTGATAGCGAGATAATAGACACGTTCAAACGGATGTTGGACGATAGCGGTATCTTGCCAAAACATGTTCTGCCACATGACTCCTATCTTATCAACCTTGGGCATCCTGAGATGGAGAAACGACAGAAGTCCTATGATGCATTTGTCGATGAGGTAGAACGCTGTATGCTTCTGGGTCTAGACAGGCTCAACTTTCATCCGGGAAGCCATCTAAAAAAGATCAGTGAGCATGATTGTCTTGATGCAATAGCCGAAAATATGAACCGTACACTTGATGTGACTGAAGGAGTCTCGCTTGTCATCGAGAACACAGCGGGGCAGGGTAGTAACCTTGGTTGGAGGTTTGAACACCTCGCACACATCATCGATAAGGTAGAGGACAAGTCACGTGTTGGTGTCTGTATCGATACCTGTCATATGTTCACTGCCGGTTATGATATCCGCACCAAAGAGGCTTATGATGTCACGATGACTGAGTTTGAGAACATCGTAGGTTTTCAGTACCTTAAAGGCATGCACCTCAATGACTCAAAACCAGATCTTGGCAGCCATGTCGACCGTCATCAATCCATCGGAAAAGGGAAGATAGGACTCGAAGCGTTTCGCTACATCATGAACGATCCACGTATGGACGATATCCCACTTATTCTGGAGACGATAGATGAGACGATCTGGCCTGAAGAGATAAAGTTGCTGCATTCACTAGAAGAGGTATAAAGAGAGTAGTAGCTGGGTGATTTGAAGTGAATTTAAATTAAGACAATGATGCTGAGGATTCACTTTTCGACAGCCAGTTAGTTATGTAGATGGATCAAGATTGATAATTGTTCGAGACGAGTAACCCTAAAGCACAAATAGTGCGAGGGCCTGCTGCCGAAGCAAACTGAGCGTTAGCGTAGGCAGACGGACTTGTTCGTTTGTCGTCTATTGTTTAATGATAGTTGGATCCGTTACTACGATAGCTGTACCGTTAGAGCTGATAAACGAGATCATCTGTGTATGGATCTCAGTCGTCGCTTCGGGGCTGTATTGTGGGTCTAGCGGAGAGCGATGTTCCCCTGCTGTCAATCTTGTGACTGTCTTGGTAGTAGTAGGGATGAATACTTCTCCATCAGCAGTCGTGACAGTATTGGTCGCATTGATATCGAGTGCCTGTGTAAAGGTTATAAACGGGTCTGTCCCAGAAAGTGGTGCGGTCGCGATGCTGTTAGGTATAAACTGATCACCTGAACCCTCTGTACCATCACCAATAGCTTCAAACTCCAAGATAGGCAGACTCTTCTCACCTATCTGAGCAGTATAGTTAGCCGGGTCTGCATCATCGACGATAGTCTGTGCTGCGAGCATGAACGAACTATATGCGGCAGTACCCTTGATCACGCCTTTAGCTCCAAGACCAGCTTCGATAGTAGGACCAAAGACTGCGGAGTTGTTCATGATCTCGATGACTCCCTGACCAGGCATAGCCAGAGTCGCGGTAGTCAAGCCTTCAGTATGGTTAAGATAACCAATAGCCGAGATATTACCAAGCGAGTGAGACACAAAGTGGATCTTTGTGTTATCGAAGTCGACGCCTACTGCTGTCGCCAGTGCGTTTTCGAGTTGCATCAGGTCTGAGGTGGTCTGATGCATATTGTCTCGTGTGGTAGGCAGGTTCGTCAGATTTACGTAATGTGTACCGGTCGAATCGATGATGCCATCAGGTTCTGCCGCGATTATATTATCATCTGCATCTTCAGTGACAAGATCGATATCGAAGGTTCGTTCTATGTTTGCGTTATAAAAAGGACTCTCAGTATCAGTTATACCATGTAGAGGAAGATCGATCGCAATAGCTGCATAACATTTTGCAGCAAATGTCTCTGCAAAAGCCAGAAGGTCAGAACGTTGGCGAGTGATCCCATGCTGATAGATGACGACTGGCCAGCCGGCTGCAGGTCTCACACATCCAAGGGCAGCTTCGGCCGCAGCATTGGGGACGGTCGCTACTACTGCGATGACAGTCTCAGCTTCTACATTGGGAAGTCTACTCTCGCCTGTAAAACTAAACTCTCCGGTGAGTGCGGGAAGTGGGTTGGCAGCTGTTGCCTGAGGCATGTATTGAGGTAAAGTCGAGAGTGAGCCGAAATAGACATCGGCAATACCGTTGAGCGTAGGTACGAATGTACTTGTAGTAGCTCCGGTAGCAGCCAGTGCCAAAGTGGCAGTCATCGTACTATCAGCCAAAGCAGTCTGTACTTCACCGATGGTCTGTGTAGAGAAGGTCCAGGCCATGATGATGTCATCACGTGCTATTCCCTGTGTCGCAGCATGACCTATCATGGCCTGAGTAAGTTGACGAAGGCCTTCAAGTTTTGTAGCCGTACCGAGGTTGATGGCTGCATCTGCGTTAAAATAGACCGTTGGCCCATCTGCATCGACAAGTGCTTGCTCACCATTTAACATCGTAGTGATAGCATCAGAGACCAGAGGTGCTCCATCTGCATTGGAGATCCCATCACTCAAGATGACCATATAGCCACTATCACCTGCGAGTGGCTTGATTGGTAGGATCACGAGACGCTCACCACTGATAGTAGCTACAAAATCGACTCCAAATGTAAGCTCACCTGTGATGGCACCGACGGCGGGGATGAAGCCTGTCGCCTCCGATGCAGCGGTGACGACTTGAAAGAGTCGGACGTTGCCAGGCAGTGTAGTAGGGTCAAGTCCGCCTGTCACACCGACTGTGATAGCTGATGTGGTCGAGAAGCCGTCGAGGGCGTTCAGTGCACGTTTGACAGCTGCATCACTGTCTTCAGGGTCATATTCGATGTTCAATGTCCCATCAGTGGAGCCAGCGAACAAGATGTCGTTAGGGTAAGGGATATCACCACCAGTCGAGTCAAAGACAGTCGCTGCCGCTGGTGTGATATCACCTTGATTGATACTTGAACTTGTCATACCGTCTTCACAACCGGTAAACGACCAGATCAGAAGGGCTGCAGATAAGAAACGTAACATATTTACTCCTCACAGGCTAAAGTCCAACCATTATAGCGAGGCGGGTTTTAGAATATTCTTCAAAACTTGAAGTTTTTATACAAATCTAATATTTGTAGATAAATATAAGTTAAATCATATAAATCTGAGTCAGAGTCTGGTACTATTAGGGACTTTAGATCTAAAAAAGCAGGGAGAGTTGGGATGAAAAGACTAATATTTGTATCAATGGCGGCAGCTTCGGTGATCTATGCAGGCGGTTATCAGATCCCGGAAAGCTCGTTGAACGCTATCGCACTTTCTGCGGCTAATGTCGCTAACGCACATGGAGCGGATGCTGCTTATTACAACCCGGCTAATATGATCTGGATGGATGATGTCAATACTCTTTCGGCTGACTTGACGATGATCTTATTGACCGAGATCGATTATGAGGGAAGCTTTAGGGGAGATGGTGTGAACCATACTATTAACTCTGAAGAGGAGACCTTTGCTATGCCGACGCTGCATTATGTCTCACCAAAGATAGGCAATGTACGTCTTGGTCTCAGTATGCTCTCACCGGGTGGTCTCTCCAAACGCTGGGAAAGTCAACCGGGCAAGAGTATCTCGGATGAGTTCTCTCTGACTGCGATTGAGCTGAACCCAAGTATAGCTTTTGCTCTGGGTGATAAGGTCTCTTTGGCCTTTGGATTACGTGTTATCTACTCTGAGGGTGTCGTAAAAAGTGCATCTACTGCCTCACGTGACATGACAGGTGACTCTCTGAACTACGGCTATAATCTTGCTTTGAGTTACCGACCGACTTCGGCACTTAAGATGGCAGTCACTTACCGCTCAAACATCGATCTTAAAGAAGAGGGTGATGCGACACTCTATTTTCCTGATAATGGGGACTATAGCGGAGATGTCGTCTATAAGGGAGATGCCACTGTCACGGTGCCTATTCCTGCGAAACTTGGTATGGCAGTAGCTTATACCTTCCCTACAGAGACTACGGTCGAACTGACGGTAGACCGGACCTACTGGTCCTCATATAAGACACTCGATTTTGATTATGTCGGAAGTATTGGAGTGTTGACTCCGGTCTTTGATGACCCGATCGCTAAAGACTATGAGGATGTGTATGCTTTTCGTCTAGGTATCACGCAGGAGTTGGATCAGTGGACGTTGATGGCAGGTTATGTGCATGATGAGTCACCGATCCCTGAAGCTACCCTTGGTTTTGAATTGCCTGATTCTGATGGAGACGCTTATTCTTTAGGTGTGCGTTACGATATAGATGAAGCTTGGAACGTTGGTATTGCCGGACTCTATAGTAAGAAAGACAGTCGAGATGTGAGCAATGATACGATCGATGGTACTTTTACAAATGCGGCGGTCTATATGGTCTCAGCAGGTGTGGAATATAAGTTCTGATGGATCTCTCTTACCCTTATGAGAACTTCTATGAGATGATCGTGGCGAATGCGGCTTCACATGCTGATAAGCCTCTGATCTTTATAGATGACATAAAGACGACTAATGCCCAGTTTTTGAAGAAGGTGGACTCATTTGCACGTTTTTTAGAGATAGCCGGGATCCATAAGGGTGATAATGTCGCACTGATCGCTCCAAACAGTGAAGAGTTCGTCGTCACTGTCTTTGCGGTCACAAAGATCGGGGCGGTAGCTGTCCCGGTGAACAACATGCTCAAAGAAGCAGAGTATGCCTATATACTCAATGATTGTGATGCCAAGATGCTGGTCACGTCCAATAAGTTTTCCAAAGAGGTGGATTCGTTGATGTCGATCACTTCTGTAGAGAAGATGGTCTGGATAGATGAGGCACCTGTACTTGATGATGACAACATCATGTTCGATGAGGTCATCGACACGCATCCTCACAAGGAGGAGAAGCTCGACCCCATCGTGCTTGATGATCTGGCGGTCATCATCTATACTTCAGGTACCACGGGAAAACCTAAAGGCGCGATGCTCAGTTACCGGAACATCTTCTCCAACCTCATAGCGGCCAAAGAGCTTTTCGCAGTAGTGCCGAAGGACCGCTTTATCGTCTACTTACCGATGTTCCATGCCTTTACCTTCTCCATCATCGTGATGCTGCCGATCTTCACAACAGCATCGTTTGTCATCGTTCGTTCGATCCTTCCTTTTAGTAACATCATCAAGCAGACGTTACTTAAGCGGGTCACGATCTTTCTGGGAGTACCAGACATCTATAATGCCCTCATACGTGCGGACCTTCCTTGGTATTTCTTGTGGTTCAACTCCATCCGTGCCTTCATCTCCGGTGCTTCCGCATTGAGTGAGGATACGATCAACCGTTTTGGCATTGTCTTCAAACGGGCAGTCATGCTCGAAGGTTATGGTCTGAGTGAGTGTTCTCCTGCTGTTGCTGTCAATCCTCGACATAAGCAGAAGATCCTCTCTGTCGGTCAGGCGCTGCCGGGTTACGAAGTCAAGGTCGTTGATGAGAACATGCTCGAGGTCCCATGGGGACAGGTCGGTGAACTGATCGTCAAGGGTGACTGTGTGATGATAGGTTATCTCAACCGGCCAGAAGCGACAAAAGAGACGGTCATCAATGGATGGCTGCGTACGGGTGATATGGCGAAGATGGATGATGAGGGTTATATCTATATTGTAGACCGCATCAAAGACCTTATCATCTCCAAAGGCATCAATATATATCCGCGTGAGATCGAAGAGCACCTGATGCTGCTTGATTATGTCAAAGCTGCTGCGGTCATAGGGGTCAAAGACCCTAACAGTGGTGAGGTCCCTGTGGCCTATATAGAGCTAGAAGAGGGTACTGACACCGAGAAGATCACAGAAAGTGTTATCAAAGCCGCTTTGAAGAGCAAGATGGCAAACTTCAAGATACCGAAAGCAGTCAAGTTCATTGATGAGCTTCCCAAGAATGCGACCGGTAAAGTACTTAAACGAGTACTAAAAGAGCAGGAGGAGTAGGGAGATACTTCTTACTCTGAGAGCACACTTCACGCTCCGTTTTAGGCTGCGTACGATATCCTTCCATCCATAAATAATGAACTATAGTGAGACACATTGATATATTTGATCGATTTTTTAGAGCACAAGGATGTCGCACAGACTAAGATATTCTCTCAACTCAAATGTGAGATAGATGAAGCGAACATCCTGCAACTATTGGCGCAGAAGTTCATAGGCGGCCAGGAGGACTACGTTGTATTGGAGTTGCTTCAAGAGCTTTATGGCATAGATGATTATGCGTATGTAGGTCATCTCGAACAGATAAAGAGCCTGCTTGAACTTGGCTGGATCACCCAAAACTCCTTTACCCCGCTGAAGATCAGTGATCTTACCCATCTGGAGTTACTAAACACAGCAGTTGCACTGACACACTCGTTCCTAAGGCTTCTGGAGGAGGGTACACTTGAGATGAGACTGCCGGATATCAAGCCTTATGCCGACCATCTTGAATACCTGCAAGACCAGTTCTTCCGTATCGAGCTCTATCAGAAGATGAGTGGGATCAGACATAGTGTCCATGAACACTCCCTTGGGATAGACCGTATCCAGAACAAACTTGCACTACTGGAAAAAAGGATAGAGGACCGGATCTCGCAGACTGAACAGGAGGTCGTACTAGATCGCTTTTTCAAGCAGAAGAAACTGGAGCCTAAAGAGCAGGTGATCTTTCTCGCTCTGCTTAAAGAGGAGTATAGTGCGGGTGATGCGAATCTACGTGAGATGAACGCGCTGATCGATCTTATCAGTCTTGATGAGTATGAACGTATCAAAAATCGTTCACTGCTTGAAGAGGGTTCCCGTCTTATTAGCGAGGATATCATGGACTATGAGGAGATGCTTAACCCCTTTGGCGGTATTACCCGGGCGTTTTATATCGCTGATGAGGTGTTACAGTCCATCATACACCCACAAAAGAAGAAGAAGATCCGTAGGCTTAAACTGGACATGCTTATCAAAGAGCAGGACCTTTTTGAGTTAGTCGAGTCTAATACAGACCTTGACGATGTCGTTCTTGACTCCAAGACTCAGGAGACTCTGCAGAACCTGATGAAGCAGGTAGACAAGACAGTGATAGGTCGTCTACATGAGTGGGGCATAAAAGAGCGCCGTAAAGGAATAGACGCACGTATCATCTTTTACGGACCTCCTGGAACCGGTAAGACGATGACAGCACACTCTTTAGGCAAGTCTCTTCGGCGTCAGGTGCTTAGTTTTGACTGTTCGAAGATCCTCTCTATGTATGTTGGGGAGAGTGAGAAGAACGTGCGTAAGATCTTCGATACCTATAAGGACCTTACTAAGCGGACGAAGACAGAGCCTATACTGCTGCTAAATGAAGCCGATCAATTCCTTAGTTCACGCTCAAGTGGTGTGAACTCTAGCGCTGATCAGATGCATAACCAGATGCAGAACATCTTTCTTGAGCAGATAGAGAAGTTTGAAGGTATATTGATAGCGACGACGAACCTGCTTGAGAACATCGATATGGCGTTCTCACGCCGGTTTAACTATAAGATAGAGTTCAAAAAGCCAAATAGAGTACAGCGGCAGCTATTGTGGGAGCAGATGCTGCCAAAAAATGCTCCATATGAGGAAGGGTTTGACGCTGCTGTATTGGCTGAACATGCTCTTAGCGGCGGGCAGATCAATCTTATCATCAAAAATACTGCTTATACCGCAGCGACAGCAGAAGCGCCGCTTTTCACTATGGCTGGATTGAAGTCTGAGATAGATAAAGAACGAAGTGGGAACTTCGATTCAGAGAAGTCGATGGGCTTCTTAAGTACCTGAAGCAAAGTACGTATCAGTAAGTAGCATTTCATCAGCATCCTTATTGAAAAGTCACCTTTAATCAACTTATATAGGTAATATTTATAGTATATTTTCGCTGCTATTACCTATCTACACACTTCTTCCTCATCTTCTTATCTTGGTTGTTCCAAATAGTGACAGCTTGAAAATATGTCATTGCCATTTCGCTCTCGTTTAATCCTCTTTTTGATATAGTGCAGATAACTGTTTTCATCAGAAAAAAAAGCAGTCAGAATGGTACACATGTACTGTTTTTGGATGTTTATTAACAACAACGAAAAAGGTTGATTTATGGAGCACGTTAACACGATGAATCCTTACTTTGGGGTTTTTGTGCTGTTTGTACTGACGTTTGGTGCATTCTATGCGACCACGGTGATTGCCCGTCTGGCAAGCCGTGCATTAGCTGCAAAAGATACGGAGAAGTTAAAACTTACCGTTTATGAGTGTGGTCCGGAAGTGACCAAACAGCCCAACAGGATCTCGTCTCAGTTTTATCTGTTCGCACTCCTGTTTTTGCTTTTTGATGTGGAGATCGTCTTTATGTTCCCATGGGCGATCGACTTCAAACTCTTAGGTTGGTTTGGCTTCGCAGAGATGTTATTGTTCATCTTACTGCTGGCTATTGGCTTTGTTTATGCTTGGAAAAAAGGAGCGCTTGAATGGCACAGCATCAAGTAAATTATATGCAAGATGGTGGCCTACCGGTCGCATTGACATCTATCGACAAATTAGCAAACTGGGGTCGTTCAAACTCGCTTTGGGCCCTGACTTATGGTTTGGCATGTTGTGGTATCGAGATGATGGCTTCAGGCGCATCACGTTATGACTTTGACCGTTTTGGTACTATCTTCCGTTCGTCACCACGTCAGGCCGACATCATGATCGTCGCAGGGACATTGACAAAGAAACACGCTGAGTTCATCAGACGTCTTTATGACCAGATGACAGAACCAAAATGGGTCATCTCTATGGGTTCATGCGCGAACACCGGCGGAATGTTCAACACATACGCTACAGTCCAGGGTGTCGACCGTGTCATCCCGGTAGACCTCTACTTACCTGGGTGTGCTCCACGCCCGGAGACACTTCAATATGCTGTGATGCTGCTGCAGAAGAAGATCCGTAGTGAGAAAGCAATAAAATCGCAAAAACCTAAAAGGCTGATGTGATGAGAGCATATACAGATAAGAAAGACGTACAGAAAAAAGCTTATTACACAGACCGTTACTGGGTCGCACCACAGGTGCCAAAAAGTACTGTTGAAAGTGACGAGGTCTTTGCTGCAGACCTTGAAGCGATAAAAGCGAAGTTCGATGTCATCGAAGCTTATATCCAAGTCAAGCAGATGGTCGTCATGATCAAGCCTGAGGACAACTACGGTGTTCTTGAGCTGCTTAAAGATGAGTGTGACTACACGCAGCTCTCAGAGATGAGTGCTATTGACTGGATAGCAGATAAAGGGCAACTAGAGGTCTTCTATCAGCTCTTAAGTATGAATAAACGCAAACGTATACGTGTGAAATGCTTTATTGACCAGGAACAAGCTGTAGAGAGTGTCAACCCACTTTTCAGATCTGCTGACTGGGCGGAGCGTGAAGCTTATGACATGCTTGGTCTTAAGGTAAACAATCATCCGTTCATGAAGCGTATCCTTATGCCTGATGACTGGGAAGGTCATCCACTACATAAGACCTATCCGCTTCAAGGTGATGAGTTTGCCCAGTGGTATGAGGTCGATAAGATCTTTGGTAAAGAGGCTCGCGATATCATCGGACCGGAGAATCGTGACCCTGCTATGGTAGATCGTTACGATACGGAACGTTTTGGACGTCTGGGACACGAAGTACCTCGTGGCGCAGAGCCAAAAGAGAGTAAAGGGCCAGAACCTACTACACCACTCGCGTACCAGGAAGATGATGGTGTCTTCATGATCGAGAAGTTCGAAGAAGAGAAATCTGTCGTGATCCGCGACAGAGATAGATAAGGACAGTTGTATGCAACAAACCAATAGACTACGTCCATTTTTTGAGAATATCACCTTTGACCGTGATGACAATGAACTGGTACTGAACTTCGGTCCTCAGCACCCTTCAGCTCACGGACAATTGCGTCTTATGCTGCACCTGCAGCAAGAGCAGATAGTCAAAGCCCATCCGGATGTCGGTTACCTTCACCGTGGTATGGAGAAGATGGCTGAGAACATGATCTACAATGAGTTTATGCCGACGACTGACCGTATGGACTACATCGCATCAAGCTCGAACAACTATGGTTTTGCCCTGGCAGTAGAAGAGCTTATCGGACTTGAAGTACCTCGTCGTGCAAAAGTCATCCGTATGATGCTACTTGAGACAAATCGTCTGATGTCCCACCTTTTCTGGCTTGCTACTACAGCGCTGGATATCGGTGCTATGACAGTGTTCCTGTATGCTTTCCGTGAGCGTGAGTATTTGATGGACCTTATCGAGGACTATTGTGGAGCACGACTTACCCACTCAGCAGTCCGTATCGGTGGTGTGCCACTGGACCTTCCGGATAACTTCATGGGTGACCTTAGAAAGTTCCTTGAGAAGCTTCCAGAGAACATCAAAGACTACGAAGACCTTCTGGATACTAACCGTATCTGGAAGATGCGTATGGAGAAGGTCGGAGTCATCTCTACGGAGATGGCGCTGAGCTGGGGTTGTACAGGTCCGATGTTACGTGCCTCCGGTGTCAAATGGGATATTCGTAAAGAGGAGCCGTATGAGCTTTATGACGAAGTAGACTTTGATGTGCCTTACTCAGATAAGGGTGACAACTACGCGCGTTATAAGATCTACATGATGGAGATGCGTGAGTCTGCGAAGATCCTGCATCAACTTATCCCGATGTATTTCGATACTACACCGGAGTTGATGGCACATGCACCTAAGTATATCTCTGCACCTAAGATCGACATCATGACGCAGAACTACTCGTTGATGCAGCACTTCGTACTGGTCACTCAGGGAATGCGTCCTCCAGTCGGTGAGGTCTATATCCCGACGGAGTCACCTAAAGGTGAGCTTGGTTTTTACATCAATTCGCAGGGTGGTCCATATCCGTACCGCCTAAAGCTACGTGCGCCTTCGTTCTGGCACACAGGTATCTTGACCGACCTCTTACCGGGTCACTATATCCCAGACGTCGTCTCGATCATTGGTACAACCAATATCGTCTTCGGCGAAGTCGACCGTTAGGAGCATATATGAAACGTTTTGACCTACGTCATCTAAAAGATGATTTTTATGATCGTATGAGTGAGATCATGAAGAGTGAAGTGGAGTACGGCGAAGTTGCGATCATCTTGTTCGAGGTCGGTGATTTCACATCGGTCCAGAAAAGTGCAGACGCGATCAAAGAGGGCGGTTATGAGATGCTGAACTCTTTAAAGTTCAATGAGGTCGACTGGACCATCGTTGTTAAGAAATGAGAGGATGATACGTGAGTAAAGTCTATTTTTCCACTTGGCGAGGCGAGCAGATAAGTAATGTCGGCAAAGCTGAAGATGCGTGGGAAGAGTCTGCTTACAATCTACCGGCACAGTATGACGATCATCGTGAGTCAAAGGCTTTTATAGGCTGGGACGGTGTAGCGCTATTTGATCCGGATGTGGATGTGGTACGGCTTGCAACAGAATATGCAGCGCAGTATCAGGTCTACTCCGAAGCTTGTGGCCGTTGTGCACCGGGACGTTGGGGTGGCAGGATCCTCTACGATCTGTTAGATAAGATCGCCCGTGGCGAAGGGACCCATGATGATGTCACACATCTCAAGGAGGTCTCCAACAGCATGCAACTCACTTCAAAATGTGAGATAGGCAAGACCGTTCCAACTCCTCTTATGGACTTGATGGAACATTTTAAAGAAGATTTTGACCGATGTATTGACGAACAGGTCGCTTCAAAGCATTATGATACTGAAGTCAACTACATCGCAAAGATCACAGCACCTTGTACTGACGCCTGTCCGGCTCATGTCGATATCCCGGGTTATATCGAAGGTGTTCGTGACCTCCGTTTTGATGACTCACTGAAAGCAACGCGTCAGACGATGCCGTTGGCACATACCTGTGGCCGTGTCTGTCCACATCCATGTGAGGATGCATGTCGTCGTAGTAATCTTGATGATCCTATTGCGATCATGGAGCTTAAGCGTCTGGGTGCTGACTATGAGACTGATCATGGTTTTGGTTTCTTCCATCCGGCTGAAGCTAAACCTAAAGGTGATAAGAAAGTAGCCGTTATCGGTGCCGGTCCTGCCGGTCTGACAACAGCATACTACCTTGCACTTGAAGGTATCCATGTCGATGTCTTTGAAGAGTTACCAGTCCTAGGTGGTGAGGTCGCAGTCGGTGTACCGGAATATCGTATGCCGATCGACAAGTATAACCAGGACATCGAAGCGGTAAGAGACCTTGGTGTGAACTTTATAGTAAACGCACGGGTTGATGCAGAGATGATGCGCCAGTATGAGAAAGATTATGATTCCGTGATGGTCGCTACTGGTACGCGTATCTCTAAGAAAGTACGCTGCGGTAACGAACGTCCAGAACTTGATGGGTACTGGAGTGCGATCGAGATGCTCGACCAGGTCAATCTGTTTGAGAAATACGGCATAGGTGAAGAGGTCGACCTTACAGGTAAGACAGTCGTCTGTGTCGGAGGTGGTTTCACCTCGATGGACGTAGTCCGTTGTTCGATCCGTGCCAATGCTAAGAAAGTCTATATGATCTATCGTCGTGATGAGAAGACTATTATCCGTAATACTACTTATGAAGAGTATCACGAGGCAGTCGAAGAGGGTGTCGAGTTCCTTTTCCATTCAGCGGTAAACACTATCAATGATGAGGAAGATGTCATCAAGTCGCTGCTGATCGATAAGTTTGAACTTGTACCCGACCCTAACGGTGGACGAGCGCAACTTGTCAAGATCGATGACGCCTCATTTACAATAGACTCTGACTTCCTGATCCCGGCTGTATCTCAGAGTGCAGACCTTGACCTTCTTCCTGAAGAGTGGGAACTTGAGATGACCTCATGGGCGACGATCAAGACTAACGGTGTCGACTATATGACATCTCGTAAAGGTATCTTTGCCTCGGGTGACTGTGAGTATGGTCCGATGACGATCGTCAATGCAGTCGGTCAGGCGAAGCGTGCAGCTTCTGTCATGGCACGTTATGTCGAGAGCGGTGAGATCACGCTGACAGATGATGAGATCATGGAAGACCATCTTCGTAAGATGCGGGTCTATGACAAGAAAGAGAAAGTCACCGGTTGGCTTCCAGGAATCCCTCGTGAACACAGTGAGGTCCTTGATGTCGACGAACGTAAAGACAACAACAAAGAGGTGAACTACGGGTTCACTCAGGAGCAGGGACTCAGCGAAGCAGAACGCTGTATGCGCTGTTACTATATAGCTATGATAGCGCAGTAAAGGAGCCAAGATGAGTAAAATGATCCAGTTTACGATCGATGGCCGCCAGGTCACTGCCGCTAAAGGCGAATCTATCCTTCAGGTAGCGCGCAGGGAAGAGATCTATATCCCTACCATGTGTTATCTTGCAAAGACAAGCCCATCGGCATCATGTCGTATGTGTGTCGTCGAGGCAGAAGGGGTCGATGGCTTTGTACTGAGCTGTAACACTCCGCCGACGGAGGGTATAGCGATAACATCAGATTCACAGGCGCTTTACACAGAACGTCAGAACATCATGAAGATGTATAACGTCAACCACCCGCTTCAGTGTGGTGTCTGTGACAAGAGTGGTGAGTGTGATCTTCAGAACAAGACACTGGACTTCGATCTTGATGATCAGTCATTCGCTGTCGCTGACCAACGACGTGAATCAAAGGTATGGGGCGTACTAAGTTACGATCCACATTTATGTATCATGTGTGAGAAGTGTACCAGTGTCTGTAATGAGGTCGTAGGTTCAGAAGCCCTCTTTATCCGTCCTGGTGGCTATAAGTCAGAGATAGACAACACGTTTAGTAAATGTATTCAGTGTGGTGAGTGTATCTCTGTCTGTCCAGTCGGTGCGATGGCAAGTACGGATTTCGAGTACACCTCAAATGTATGGGAACTTGAGAAAGTACCATCTGCATGTGCACACTGTAGCAGTGCTTGTAATCTTACTTATGAGAAGAAACATACAAGTATTGCGACACTGGGTGATGAGCATATATACCGCGTCACAAACGAATACGATCATGACACCTTATGTGGTGCCGGTCGTTTTGGTTACGATTATGAGAATCGTGTCACGCAAAAAGATGAAGATGCATTTGCTATTGCTGTCTCGGCTTTTGAGAATGCAGATACTATTCGTTTTAATTCGATGATAAGTAATGAAGAGGCACTCCTACTTCAGCGTCTAAAAGAGCAGTTTGGATACCGTCTTATCAACAAAGAAGCGAAAAAGTATCAGGAGTTCATGGATGCTTTTACTTCTGTAAGTGGGAACAGCCTCTATAGTGCAGATCTTGAGACCATCAGGAAAAGTGATTATGCTATCACTATCGGTTCGGCAGTCTCGACCGATAATCCGATGGTACGTTTTGCATTGAGTGTCGCAGTCAACAGACGTAAGGCTTATATGGCCTATATGCATCCTATCGAAGATGAGATGCTTCGAAACCTGGTCACTCAGTATGTGAAGTATGAAGTAGGCTCGGAAGAGGGCGTGCTTGCCATGCTCTGTGAGATGATAGTCGATGAGAAAGCAAAAGAGTCACACAAAGCGTTCTTTGACGATCTCGATCTCGGTTATATCAGTGGTGAGAGCAATTTCGGCGAGGAGGAGCTTGAACTACTTAAGAAAAAGCTGGTCCGCAGATATGATCCGGTATTGATAATCGGTGCGGATCTGATCAACCATCCTAATGCAGTCAACATCGCAAAGATGGCTGGTATGATAGAAAAGCACAGTGCGTTCAGCGTAATGATAATTCCACCGGAGACCAACTCCCTTGGGGTCAGCCTGATATGTGATCTTGACAGCGAAGAGGGAGAGAACACAGTGGGCTATAACGTGGCTGCTGACTTTGTCCTAAGCGCGTTAGGTGATGGGGATCTTGATATGCCTGCACTCTCACAGCAGGAGGGAACACTCACGAACATCGATAAAAGAGTCGTACCTATGAACGCAGCATTGGCTTACCATGGCTACGAGCTTAATGATATCGCCAATGCACTCGGTGTGAAGAGTGATCATGTCATCGACTATACTGCTGAGCTTCCACAAGAGAGAGGTTTCAGTACGGTACGCTTTGACGATCTGCCAAATCACTACACGAATGTCGGTGAAGAGGTCCGGGGCTATTATCTCGATGTAGTTGAGACAGAAGCTTCTGCGACTGTTGATGTCATCTCCGATATCAGAGAGTTCAACGGTAGTGTCATCTATCGTTGTGATCCGCTTATGCAGTTCAATCCGTTTACTGACAAGGCTCATCAGATCATTGATGAAGCGTTTTTGAGTGGTTCTGAACAGTTCGCTGTAGCAGCAAGGATAAAAGATGGCGAGCGTGTCAGGTTCACTGTTGGTGAGGATGTGTACGAGCGCGTGTTTAAAGTAGATGAGAGACTAAAAGGTACTGTTGCGCTCAACCCGTCATTTGACAGTAGTGAGAACTATGAGAGCTACAGATACAATCAAGTTAAGATAGAGAGGGTGTGATGGCAAACGAAATTACGATTACCATTGACGGAAAAGAGATAGAGACGCAAGAGGGTGAGTTCATACTCAATGCTGCTCGTGCGAATGATATCTTTATTCCGGCAATCTGTTACCTGACAAGATGTAGTCCGACACTAGCATGTCGTATCTGCCTGGTCGAGGCAGACGGCAAGCAGGTCTACGCATGTAATGCAAAGACAAAAAGTGGGATGAACATCACGACTACGACTGAGAACATCGAGCGGGAGCGTCGTGCCATCATGGAAGTCTATGATGTCAACCACCCACTGCAGTGCGGTGTCTGTGACCAGTCTGGTGAGTGTGAACTGCAAAACTACACGCTTGAGATGGGTGTGGATTCGCAAAACTACACTATCGCTGATGTGGATCGACCTTCTGTAGACTGGGGACATATCCACTACGATCCGGGCCTTTGTATCGTCTGTGAGCGTTGTGTTACTGCTTGTAAAGATATGATCGGTGATAACTCACTTAAGACTGTCCCACGCGGTGCAGGTGCTATTGATGGTGCCTTCAAAGAGAGCATGCCCAAAGATGCTTACGCTATGTGGAACAAACTGAACAAGTCCGTAATCGGTCTTACCAGTGGTGAAGAGATGCTTGATTGTACAAGTTGTGGTGAGTGTGCCGCAGTATGTCCTGTTGGAGCACTCGTAGACACTGATTACATCTACACCTCAAATGCATGGGAGCACAAACAAGTCCCTGCGACCTGTGGTCACTGTAGTGCGGGATGTCAGATCTCTTATGATACAAAGCATACAAGCATAGACAACCCTGAAGAAAAGATCTATCGTGTAAGCAATGAGTGGAACTATGTCTCTCTATGTGGCGCAGGACGTTATGGGTTTGATTACCAAAACAGTGATGTGACAAAGGACGAGACAGCATTCGGTGCAGCACTGGACGCGTTCAAAAAAGCCGATACGATCAACTTTACCTCTACTATCACTAATGAAGAGGCACTTATCCTTCAGAAGATGAAAGATAAGTTTGGTTATAGACTTGTCAACAAAGACGCGCAGGACTTCAAGACCTTCTTGCGTGACTACTCTGTAGTCAGTCGCTCATCTATCTACGGCTCTGATCTTGAGAAAGTACATAACACAGATTTTGTCGTCTCTGTTGGTAGTGCACTTAAATCAGATAATCCAAACGCACGTTATGCCTTTAACAATGCAGTACAGATGAAAGGTGCCGGACTCTATTTCCATCCTGTAGCTGATCCTGTAGTCGATGGTATGAGTAAGAATGTTGTAAGTATCAATCATGCTCCGCTTCAGGAAGAGGCAGTCTTATACTTGCTTCTTGATCTCTTCGGTAATAAAGACCTGTTACCTACGAAGATAATCGACTATCTTGCGACTTTCCACAGTATGAAGACTGTGACGGTGACTGAGACGATCAAAGAGAAGGTGGTCACGCAAGTCACCAAGAAGGTCGTCAATAAAGAGACTGGTGAAGAGGAAGAGGTCACTTCAGATGTGACCAAGATGGTCCCTAAGAAGGTCTCAAAAGAGGTAGAGGTCGATGATAACCGCCTGCTGGAGATCGTCGGTGCACCGGATAAATTCGAAGAGACGCTCCAAAAGCTTCTTAAGAAGAAAGAGACGTTCTCTCTGATAGTCGGACCTGATCTTTATACACATCCATCGTCTCAGAACATCGCCAGATTGGTCGCGCTGATAGAGAAATATTCAGCCTTCGAGTTGGTAATGATCCCTACATTGACCAATACACTGGGTGTAGGACTTATATGTGACCTTGATGACGAAGCTGGTGAGTATGCTATCGGTTACAACACACAAGGTGACTATGTCCTATCTGCTCTTGGTGATGGTGACTTGGATATGCCTGCTATCAATCAGCAGGAGGGTACACTTACAAGTATTAACAAGCGTGTCAATCCGACTAATGTAGCAGTAGGCTATGGTGGTTACGTACTGAATGACATCGCAAATGCTCTTGGACTCAAGGCAGAGTATACGATCGATTACACTGAACAGCTTCCGACTGCACGTGGCTTTAAGACACGCAAGTTCGATGATCTTCCAAACCACTACACCAATGCCGGTGAGGAAGTGCGTGGTTACCTGCTTGGTAAGATGCCAGTCAGGATGAAGAAAGATGAGCATGTAGTAGCGATCGATGAAGATCAGGCCCTTGATGGGACGTTGGTCTATCTGGCTAATCCGGTACGACAGTTCACACCGTTTACGAACAAAGCACATCAGCTCATCAGTGAGGGCGGACTCTATATGAGTGAGTCGGCACTGAGTGGTAGTGAGCTTCAAGTCGGTGACGAGGTGAGTGTCAAGACAGAAGCAGGTGAGGTGAGTGTCAAGGTCATCAGTGACAATAAGATCGACGGAGAGATAGCTTACCTTCCGACGTTCGATGCTAATATCAATTCAGAGGCTCTGTTTGGCGGATATCGCTTTACTACAGCTTCGATAGAAAAGGTGTAATAGATGGATACAGCATATTTTATAGAGACGATCATCAAGATCGTCGTACTCCTGCTGGTATTTTCGGCGCTGGCCGGATTTGGTACCTATTTCGAGCGTAAGGTATTGGCTTTCATGCAGCGACGACTTGGACCGATGCATGTCGGTCCGTATGGTCTACTACAGATCGCAGCTGATGGTATAAAACTCTTTACTAAAGAGGATATCGTCCCACAGAACGTCGTCGGTCCTATCTTTAAGATCGCACCGGTCATCACAGCAGCGACTGCCTTTATGGCAGCGGCAGCGATTCCGTTCATGCCGAGCTTTACGATCTTTGGTTATGAGGTCCATCCTATTATCTCGGATATCAATGTCGGTATCCTCTATATCCTAGGTGTCATGGCGATCGGACTTTATGGTCCGTTGCTTGGTGGTATGGCTTCAGCAAATAAGTGGTCACTTATCTCTGCTGCTCGTGCTGCTTCAGTCTTTATCTCCTATGAGGTAGTCAGCGGATTGTCACTGTTAGCACCGATCATGATGGTCGGTTCACTTTCGTTGATAGATTTTAACAACTATCAGACGGGCGGTGTAGGTTCTTGGATGATCTGGTCACAGCCGGTAGCATTCATACTGTTTCTCATAGCTGCGTTTGCAGAGACAGGACGTACACCGTTCCACCTGATAGCCAATGACCACGAGATAATCGATGGTTTCGGTACGGAGTACTCAGGTATGCGCTGGGGTCTCTTCTTTATCGGTGAGTATGCCAATATGTTCTTCATCTCCTTTGTCATCGCCTTGATCTTTCTTGGCGGTTTCGGTGATGGTTCAGTTGGTGGAGCGCTTGCACTTTTGGGTAAAGTATCGTTTATCTTCTTCTTCTTTCTTTGGACACGTGCAGCTTGGCCGGATGTCAGACCGGATCAGCTGATGTGGCTCTGTTGGAAAGTGCTAATGCCGATAGCGGTGATCAATATAGTGATCACCGGCATCGTGATCATGTTTTAAGGGTGTGCAATGAGTTTTGAAAAATTTAAAGACAGAAATGTTGGAGAAGATGGCTACTATATGGTGGACATCGAGGATTACCCTGAAACAGGTTGGGGTAAGTTCAAGCAGGTGGCTTCAAGATCACTCAAAGGTGAGCTCTTTGTAGGTCTATGGGTCGTACTGCGTGAGATGTTTAAGTTCGACATCCATACTGTCCAGTACCCTAAAGAGAAGTTGCCTATCGGACCACGTTATCGTGCTGTCCATAAGATGCTTCGTCTTTTCGAATCAGGTACAGAACGTTGTATCGGTTGTGGATTGTGTGAGAAGATCTGTATATCAGATTGTATTCGTATGGATACTAAGTATGATGAGAACAGTCGTAAAGAGGTCACTGAGTACAGTATCAATCTTGGACGTTGTATTTTCTGTGGTTACTGTGCTGAAGTGTGTCCAGAGCTGGCTATCGTACATGGTGGTCGCTATGAGAACGCATCAGAGCAGCGTGCACACTTTGTAGAGTTTGAAGATATGTTGACACCGATCGATGCATTAAAAGCCGGACAACAGGAAGAGTACCCTGGATTCGGCGCTATTATCCCAGGAAGTGACAAGAGCGTTAAAAAAACGCCTCTTGCCTATTAAGGAGTTCTGATGTTTGAAGCAATCGCTTTTTATCTATTTGCCATCTTGACTATTTCGATGTTCTCGATAGCTGTGCTGACCTCTCAGGCTCTTTACGCCTTGACTGCCTTGGCAGCCGGAATGATCTTCATCTCGGCATTTTTCTTTATTCTCGGGGCAGACTTCCTTGGTGCAGTACAGATCATAGTCTATACAGGTGCCGTGCTGGCACTTTACGCCTTTGGTATGATGTTCTTCGATACGACACGCGACGTCGTTGAGAAACGTACATCTCCGATGCTTGTCTTTGGGATGGGCGGTATGGCTGCACTGCTTATCGTACTTATCTTTGCTGCGCCGATCGTATCTGATAACATCACGGCACTCTATCCTGTTCAGGAAGGTGTCGGTAATGCCCAGGCAGTAGGTATGGTGCTATTCACCAAGTATCTGGTCCCGTTCGAGGTCGCTGCAGTGATGCTGCTGGTGGCCATGATCGGTGGTATCATCCTTGCCGGTAAGAAGATGGATACCTCGTTAACACTGTTAGACGAAGACAAGTCGCCACTTTCAGTAGAAACCAATGAAAAGGCTGCCTCATGATGGAAATCGGACTTTCACACTATCTGGTCCTTTCAACGATACTGTTTGCTATCGGACTGATCGGTGTCATGCGTCGTAAGAACCTTCTGTTGCTTTTCTTTGCGACAGAGATCTTACTAAACTCGGTCAATGTCGCATTTGCGGCGATCTCGCACTACCACGGTGACCTGACTGGTCAGATGTTCGCGTTCTTCGTCATCGCGATCGCAGCATCTGAAGTGGCAGTCGGACTTGGCTTGTTGATCGTCTGGTACAAGCGTACTGGTAAGATCGACCTAGATATGATGACAACGATGCGAGGATGATGGAAATGGAAACGTATTTATATATTGCACTCTTTGCACCGCTTGTAGGCTCGCTTTTTGCCGGCCTGTTTGGCGCTCGTCCAAAGACGATCATTGCAGGTCTGGTCCCGACCGGCCTTCTATTCGCTTCACTGGTAAGTAGTACTATACTACTTACACATGTGCTTGCAGGTAACACCGTCCATGTCGAGCTGATGACATGGATGGAGACGGGTGATCTTTACATACCATTTGGTTTTGTAGTCGATCAGGTCTCTGTTACGATGATGATGGTCGTCACTATCGTCTCTACAGTAGTCCATGTCTATTCTATAGGTTATATGGATCACGACAAAGGTTTTAACCGTTTCTTCTCATACCTATCTGCTTTCGTCTTCTCGATGATGGTACTGGTGATGAGTGATAACTTCGCTGGTCTCTTCATAGGTTGGGAAGGCGTTGGTCTATGTTCATGGTTACTGATCGGTTTCTGGTACCACAAAGAGTCAGCGACATGGGCGGCGAACGAAGCGTTCATCATGAACCGTATCGCTGACCTTGGTATGCTGATCGGTATCTTCCTTATCTACTGGAACACAGGTTCTCTCCAGTATGACCAGGTCTTTGCTGCTGTTGCTGGTCTTGAGATCTCTACCGTCGTCTGGATCGGTATCTTCTTGTTTATCGGTGCGATGGGTAAATCAGCCCAGTTCCCACTACACACATGGCTTGCTGATGCGATGGAAGGTCCGACTCCAGTCTCTGCTCTTATCCACGCAGCGACCATGGTAACAGCGGGTGTCTACTTGGTTGTACGTGCTAACCCTATCTATGACATCATCCCAGAAGTGGGTACGGTCATCGCCAGTCTTGGTGCCTTTGTAGCGATGTTTGCTGCATCCATGGCCCTGGTCAACCGTGATATGAAACGTATTATCGCTTATTCGACTCTTTCACAACTGGGTTATATGTTTGTCGCAGCTGGTCTGGGTGCCTACTGGGTGGCGTTATTCCACCTGATGGCACACGCCTTCTTCAAAGCGCTGCTCTTCCTTGGCGCCGGTAATGTCATGCATGCGATGAGTGATGAGCTTGATCCATTCAAGATGGGTGGTCTGAGTAAGAAGATGAAAGGTACTTTCATCATGATGACTGTAGCTTCTGTCGCTTTAGCCGGTATCTATCCACTGGCAGGTTTCTTCTCTAAAGATATGATCTTAGAGGTCGCATTTGTCGAGCATCACTATATTCTCTATACAGTACTACTTCTTACAGCCGGTCTGACTGCGTTCTACTCATTCCGTCTGATAGCTCTTATCTTCCATGGAGAAGAGCGTTATAAACTCTTTGGCTTTGATCCGCATGAAGCATACAAGTACATGCTCTGGTTCATGGCACCGCTTGCAGTCCTTGCTGTCATAGCCGGTATGATGTTCAAAGGGACGTACTATGATATGGTCACACAGCTGCTTCCAGCAGGTGAGTATCATGTCCATAGTGCCTTTACCTACTGGGTGATGACGATAGGTACACAGATATTCGTAGGTCTGGCTATTGTCTATGCCTACCGTAAATATGAGAATGCGAAGATCGATAAAAAAGTCGAATCGGGCTTCTTTTATCAGTTACTTTTTAATCAATACTACATCCCGCAGTTCTATGAAGAGTTCTTCGTGAAACCTTATCGAGACCTCTCGATGATCTTCTGGAAACATATTGACCTCAAAGTAGTCGATGCGACAGTCGATATGATCGGTAACACCTTTTATAAGACTGGTAAAGAGACGCATGTCATGCAAAACGGTAATCTATCGACGATGCTTAGATGGATGGTCGCAGGTCTGGTATTTTTGTTGGTCTCAGCGATCGTATTTGCCAAGGCGAACGATATCTTTGCTTACATGGTCACGATCGTACCTGGTTTAGGAGCTTAAATAATGTTAGATAATATATTATCAATTCTCATCTTCTTCCCGGCATTGGCAGCAATGTTTGGGTTTGTAGTCGCAAAAGATAGCATCCGTGCGTATGGTGTGACAGTTGCAGCCATAGAGTTTGCCCTATCCCTTTTCTTGTGGTATGCCTATGACCCGGCCGTATCGGGCATGCAGTTCATGGAGTCACTACCATTGATCCCAGCCTTTGGTATTAGTTACCTTTTAGGTGTTGACGGTATCTCACTGTTTATTATCGTACTTGCAGCGTTCTTTACTTTGATCGGTATCGCTTCTCTGCCTGATATGAAACGTATGAAAGACATGATACTCACACTGCTTTTCCTACAGATGACTATGATCGGTGTCTTTGCCGCACTTGATGCGATCGTCTTCTACGTCTTCTGGGAACTCTCTTTGGTACCGATGTTATATATCATCGGTGCATGGGGTGGACCTTTGCGTATCTACGCTTCGGTCAAGTTCTTCCTTTATACGTTCACTGGTTCATTGGTCATGCTCGTCGGTATGCTGTTTATGGCATATTTCTACCATCAGGCAACTGGGACATGGAGCTTCTCGATCCTCGAGTGGTACAGATTGATCCTGCCTGAGAACATCCAGCTATGGCTCTTTGTCGCATTCTTCCTTGGTTTTGCTATCAAGGTCCCGATGTTCCCGTTCCACACATGGCTGCCGTACGCACACGGTCAGGCACCGACGATCGGTTCTGTCATACTTGCGGCTATCTTACTTAAGATGGGTACGTACGCTTTTGTACGTTTCTCACTTCCACTGTTCCCTGATGCATCAGTCTTCTTTATGATGCCTATCGCTGTTCTGGCGATAATCATGATCATCTATACGGCGATGGTGGCTTATGCCCAGGAAGATATCAAACAGGTCGTTGCCTATAGTTCGGTATCGCATATGGGTGTCATCATCCTTGGTACGTTTGCGTTGAATGTAGAAGGTATCTCTGGTTCAGTCTTCTTGATGATCGCTCACGGGGTCGTCTCCGGCGCACTCTTCTTGCTTGTCGGGGTCATCTATGAACGTCGTCATACTAAGATGATGAGTGAGTTCGGCGGTCTGGCTTCTGTCATGCCTCATTATGCGACTATCTTTGGTGTGATGGTGATGGCGTCTGTCGGTCTTCCACTGACGATCAACTTCGTTGGAGAGTTCTTAAGCCTTCTTGGTTTCTATCAGCAATCACACATGATGACACTGCTCGCTGGTATCGCTATCATCGTGGGAGCTATCTATATGCTCGCAGCATTTAAGAAAGTCTTTTTCGGTGAAGTCACCAATGAGAAGAACAGGAACTTGCCTGATGTGAACAAAAGGGAACTTGTCGCACTTATACCTTTGGTCATCATAGCTATCTGGTTGGGTGTCTATCCTAAACCTGTTCTCGGTCCTATCAACAACAGTGTCGAGTCGATCGTACAGTTGATGCATGAGAAAGCGGTGACAGAAGAGGCGAAGGCAAGAATACCTGACCTTACCAGCACCATTGTCATCAATGAAGCTAAAGAGGAGACAAAATAATGTTAGAACCTGTAAATGTTTCACTTGAGTCACTGAATCTGGTGACACTGGCTCCAATGTTGATAGCGATCGTAGGGGCACTTACGATACTCGTCGTCGATCTGGTCAAAAGTGGCCTTAACAAGACTATGTATGTGATGTTAAGTATGCTGTTCTTGCTGTTGGATTTTGGAAGTCTGGTCGATTTCGCCGGATTCTTTGCACAAAATGGTACTATCCTCGGTTTCTTCGATGTCATGCTCATCGATGGTCTGGCGATATTAGCTCAGTTCATCATCGTCGTCGGTGCTATGATGTTTCTCCCTCTCTCGCTTACATCAAAGAGATTTCATGAATACTCCTATCCGGAGTACTATGCACTCTTCTTGTTTACGATCGCAGGGCTTCAGTTCATGGTCTCTACCGACAACCTTATCTTGATCTTTGTCGGTCTGGAGACCTCTTCACTGGCGATCTACACACTGATCGCTATGCACAACCGTTCAAAGTCATTTGAAGCAGCAGTAAAATACTTTACCATGGGTGCTCTTGCAGCGGGCTTCTACTCCTTTGGAGCAATGGTACTGTACGCACTTAGTGGTTCAGTCGAGATCAATCAGATCGCAGCAGTCCTTAGTGCTGATGGCTATAGTAACATCGGTTATGTCCTTGTCGGTGTGGCGTTTTTGCTGGCATCGTTTGGTTTCAAACTATCACTGGTACCATTTCACACATGGGCACCTGATGTCTATGAAGGCTCTTCAGCTGCGATGGCAGGTTTCATCTCTATCGTACCTAAGATAGCCTCTTTCGTCGTCGCTATGCGTCTGTTTGAGTTCCTGGTACAAAGTGGTGTAGTATGGCTTGAAGTGACACTCTATGTCTTTGTAGTCGTGACTATGACGGCTTCGAACATCTGGGCACTTGTCCAAAATGATGTCAAGCGTATGCTGGCATATAGCTCGATATCACACGCTGGTTTTGTCATGGCAGCACTGATCATCGGGACGACACAGGCTAACTCGGCGCTCTTCTTATATTGGGCGATGTTCAGCTTTACCAACCTTGGTGCGTTTGCTATGTTGTGGGTAAACCGTGAGAAGAGTCTTAAGTATGGTCAAAACTCTGACCATCAGTTTGAGCGCTTCTCCGGAATGGTCCATACTATGCCACTCGCAGCAGTGATGATGGGACTCTTCATGCTTAGTCTCGCAGGGATCCCTCCCTTTGGTATTTTCTGGGGTAAGTTGTATATGCTTGGAGCAGCAGTAAGCGGTGGCTACACTGTACTGGCTCTTATCATGGCACTTAACTCGGCGATAGCAGCTTTTTACTATCTGAAGCTTATAGTCTTCATGTTCCTGAAAGAGCCTGATGAGCAAGCACATGAGAAATATATGACAAATGCCTCGTTATCACTTAAGACGATAATCGGAGCAGCAGCAGTCATGACTGTCTTCTCTGTCTTTGCTGTGAACCCACTACTGGAGTTCATAACCTCTTTCGTGTATAATAGCGGTTATTAACAGTTAGACAGTCTATAAAGCTAAAGCGCTAAGGCTTTGGCTTTGAAAAGGAGAACAGACATTGATAAAGTGGCTTCTTCTCCTCCTTCTCCTCTTATCTTCTCTTTCCGCCCTCGAAATAACTGTTCAGGGTGGTAAAGAGAAGAAAAGCCCTTTCTCCGTTATCCATCTAAAGAGTGACAGACCTTTTTTGTGTGAGGACCGTAAGAACGATCTCGATCAGACAAGAGAGGTCATCTGTATCTTTGAACGTCGTCCGACACAACTCTTTAAAGCATTGAACAACGATTTCTTTACGATAACATCTGAGTCAAGTGAGAAGGATTTTCTTCTGCATATCGCGCCCCACACGAAGATGCGCCTTTTTCCTTTAGTCTTTGATCTCAGTCGTGACAGTGAGATATTTAGGGCTGATGTCAGTAAGAGCCCGCACTGGATGATCGTCGGTTATAAGGAGACGATACCGTTTATAAAAGATGAGCGTACTCCATCAACGGCGATCAACTTCCCTCTGAGTATGGAAAAAGAGATGCTGCCCTATGTAGGTGGTCTGGATATACATGGAGAGCCGGTCCTTATGACACGTGTCAAGGACGTGAATGCTTATATCAGTATCAAACGTTTTTATGACTCAGGTAATTATGAGAAAGCACTTGAGTTAGCAAAAAACACCGCTGAGCTCTATCCTGATACGGTCTTTAAAAGTGAACTGCTGCTTTATAAGATACGCTGTGAGTATAAGTTGGGCCAGGATGAGGCTTTGCTGGAGGTAGCGAAGAAGTTCCTTCGTACTTACTCGGCTGATGAGAACGTACCGGAAGTACTTGCTTACATCGCGGATGCTTATTCAGAGATAGGTCTATATATTGATGCAGATTACTTTTTTGATCGTCTCTTTACTGAACATGACGAGAGTCCATTTGCAAGACTTGGTCTGATCTTTAAGGCTCAACAGCTTGAAGCCTCTGGAAATAGTAAAAAAGCTCTAAAGTACTACAAACGGGCACTGCATGAGACAAAAGACCCTGAGGTCGCGGCACAGGCTGCCTTTGAGCTGGCACAGTACTACTCCGAGCATGGTGAGGTCAAAGAGGCTGTACGTTATGCCCGTAAGATACTTGATGGAGCACCTTTATATTATCCAAACAACAAGGTAGAGTCGCTTGAGATGGCGATGGTCTTTGCTGACCGAGGAAAGACCTCTATCGCAGCCGACATTGAAAATACTATTATGAGTGAGATGAGTACCAGTGACCCTGAGTATGAAGTACTGCTCAAGAACAAAGCTATTTGGCTGGCGCAGGCTGAGCGCAGAGAAGACGCTATCGTAGCTCTTGATGACTATCTAGGGCGCTATAAGTATGGGAACTTCCGTGAACAGGTCATACGAGTCAAGGACTCACTCTTCTTTGCAAGGGCTGATCTGAACATCTCTGAACAGATCAGCGACTATGATGCCTTGATCGAGCAGTATGGTGAAGACGAGATAGGACGCAAAGCACTTTTTAAAAAAGCACGACTGCTTTATGAGGCAGGTAGGTATGTGAACGTTCTGGATATGCGGGAGGCTTTGAAGGGCTTAGACCCTGTACTTTACCCAGAAAGCAGTGGACTACTCAAGGATGCAGCCATAGGGATGATGAAACAGGCACTTGAGAAAAATGCCTGCACAGACGTCATCTCACTTGCTCAGGAGTTTGATATCAGACTCTCTGCGCAGTGGGACGCAGGTCTTTTTGGCTGTGCGATGCAAGGAGGCGATTATGAACTGGCTAGATCCCTGGCAGATCCTCACCTGAAGAGTAAAGAGGTCGTAGACCGTATGATATGGCTTGAGCGTTATCTAAAGGCTGAGTTTGCTCTTGGTAACTATAAAGAGACGATCACGGCAGCGAAAGAGCTGATCACTTTAGGCGAGCTGGAAAAGTCGACCGAGTATTTGGATGCATACCGTCTCTTATTTGATGCCACTCAACGTCTGGGTGATGAGAACGCGATGGTCTTGGCTATCAAGGATGTTGAAAAATATCTTGGCCTTCTTTATAAAGATATCGAGCGCTATACTCAGATGGTGACTTTAGGCAAGAACAGAAAAGATAGTGTGATGATAGAGAGTTATGCGACAAAAGTGATCACTTTACAAGACAGGGCAAATAGTCATACACAGACTCCTTACATAGAGTTTACGCTTATTCAGGCATTGATATCGACTAAGGAGCAAAAAGCTCTGGAGTTGCTTCAGTCTCTGGATAAACGGGAGCTTACAGCAGAACAACGTTCGCGACAGAAGTATATGGAAGGAACATTATTAAATAAGGCATCACGTCAAGCGGAAGCAAAAAAAGCGTATGATGCGGCAATAGAAGCAGCACCTGACTCAGCCTGGGGAAAACTTGCTGAAGATGCTATATCATTGTCCAAGTAGCGCTATACTACATCATCTATTATAGGCGACAGAGCAAGCTGTCATCTATCTCATCAGAGTAAGATGATGATGTTCAATGAAAAACAGGGTATATGAAGAGGGAGAGAGCATGGAATACGAAGAGATGAGTAGTTATGATAAAGAGATGGTAGCAGCATTTATTGCTAAACCTCAAAAGGAACGATGGTACAGACACGCATTTGAACGCTACAGTGTCAATGGTGTGGATAAGATGAGCTGGGTATGGAGCTGGTGGGCATTTGCAGGAGGTCCGTTCTTCCTGCTCTACAGAAAAGCCTATATAGCTGCAGGACTTCTATTTGCCATCTCGATACTGATCTCGATAATACCCTTTGGAGGTCTGATCATCTGGGTCCTCTCCGGTGGCTACTCTACCTATTTCGTCTATAAGGTCTATCAGGATAAAAAGAGAGAGACCGAGGCTAATGTGACCGATATCCAAAAACGTATACAGACGATGTGGGCAGTCGGTGGTACTCATGAGTGGGTAGTATGGGTAGCTGTTGTCTTAATGGTGATGTGGTTAGTCGGAGTCGCCTTTATTGGTATGGGAACTCTGGTAACGTAACACCCTGCTCACTCCTTATCGACTGAGCGCTGCGGTCACTTGCTTGTAGATCTCTTCTGTAGGTAGTAGTCGCCTGTCACTGAACTGGTGACGGTTGAAGGTCTGCTGCCGCTTTGCCAGTTGCGATGTATGCGTGGTGATCCTCTCTTGCATCTGGACTTTGTCTATCCATCCATCAAGGTACTCAAGTACTTCTATGATCCCTATGGCCTTCATGCTGTTCGGTGCTCTGCCGTAACGCTTCTCAAGTGTCGCCACCTCGTCTATTAGTCCCATCTCTATCATCTTTTTGGTACGCAGTCCGATACGTTCTCTTAGTAGAGTACGGTCAGCCTCTATCTCATAAAGTGTCAGGTCATCGATGATAGGCTTGGGAGGGTGTGATGCGAACCATTTAGAAGGAGCCTCTCCAGACTCCAGATAGAGCAGCAGCAGTTTCTCTATGCGGTAGGCATCAGTTGGCTTGATGTTACGCATATAGAGCGGATCAGCATCGTACAGAAGGGTGTAAGCAGAGCTAAGGTCCTGTAGATGCTTTTTGACCTGAGAGATAGTCGATGGGGCATATTCAGGGATAGGTGAGAGACCATCGATGAGAGCCTTAAGGTAAAAGCCTGTACCTCCTACGATCAGTAGGTCTCTCTCTTGTGCGACTGCAGCTGCTTTGGCCTTGTGATAACACACTATAAAGGTCGAGACACTGAACTGCTCATCCGGGTAGAGCAGGTCGATGCCATGGTGCCTGACATTAGTCAACTCATCCAAAGAGGGTTTTGCCGAAGCGATATCGATCTTTTTATAGATGCTTAATGAGTCGATGGAGAGTATAAGGGCATCATGTTCAGTGGCCAGGCGCAGTGCCAGATCACTTTTTCCAGATGCCGTGGGTCCGATGATAGCTATCTCTTTCATGCCGAAAGTATAGCTTTGGTACAATGACAAGATGGTTAGATCGCTGCTAATGATACTTCTCCTGCTGTTTTCGGGATGCGAACGCATGCTCTTTCATCCTGATCATACCGTCTACCGTACTCCTGACGATGATGCACTTTCCTATAGGGATATCTATTTCGATTCACACGACGGCACCCATTTACATGGCTGGTGGGTACAGCCTGAAGGCGACTCCAAAGGTCTGATGGTCATCGTCCATGGTAATGCCCAGAACCTCAGTGCACACTACCGTGGATGGATATGGCTTGTCGAGTCAGGTTATGAGCTCTTTATCTTTGATTACCGAGGCTATGGGAAGTCTGAAGGTGAACCAGGACTTGCCGAAGCGGTAGAGGACACTAGAGCAGCTTTAGAGTTTGTGAAGCTACATCATCAAGGCAGGCAGTTTGTATGTGGACAGTCGCTTGGGGGAGTGCTTTTAAGTAGTGCATTGGCCATTGAACCAGCTCTTGATCATCGATTAGTCATCATCGATAGTGCTTATAGTGGACTTGAAGAGATGGGACGACACGTTCTGTCTCGCTCGTATATCACTTGGCCGTTTCAGTGGCTGGCTTATCCCCTACTTACTGATGAGTATGATGCGGTCGATAAAGTCACAAAGATCAATTCGCCTCTTCTTTTTGTAGCGGGTTCGTCTGATAGTGTCATCCCTCCCAATAACAGTTGGCAGCTTTTTGATGCGGCTACGCGTCCTAAGGAGATGTGGCTGGTAGAGGGTGCTGGTCATATCAGTGTCTTTGATGGAGAAGTCATGCAAAAGGCCTTACTCCAATACCTCGAAGATGTACCGGTATCATCTGAGTATTCAGCTATGAAGATCTATGACAACGTAAATAGGCCATAGAGAAGGGTTTTAAACAGCTACTTTAGCCATACCCATAAGTTTCTTAGGGTAAAATAATATAAATAAATAAGAGGACATTATGTGAGACAGCTGATCCAAAGACTGAAAGATCTTAATGAACTAGTCATGTTTCAGCATTCGATCTTCTCTCTGCCTTTTATCTTCATCGCCATGGTCGTCTCAGCCGATGGCTGGTTTGGGTGGGAACTATTGCTCATGGGTGTACTTGCTGCTGTCACTGCACGTAATTTTGCCATGGGTCTGAACCGTTATGCCGATCGCACTTATGATGCCCAGAACCCACGGACAAAGAACAGACCAAGTGTGGATGGAAGACTTGGTGGCAAGACCATCATGATATTCACGCTGACGAACGCAGCACTTTTCATCACCATCGCTTTTTTCATAAACTCTCTGGCCTTTTGGCTTAGCTTTCCGATCCTCGTAGTGCTGGGAAGCTACTCATACTTTAAACGTTTCAGTGCGATGGCACATATCATCCTGGGGATATCGCTGGGCTTGGCACCTATCGCAGGTGTTGTCGCGGTAGAGGCAGCGATACCTGTCTGGTCGGTACTTCTTAGTGTCGGGGTCATCTTCTGGGTGGCAGGTTTTGATCTGCTCTATTCACTACAAGATATCGACTATGATCGCTCTGCCGGTCTCTTCTCCATCCCTTCACGTTATGGTGCAGAGGCCACACTCTTCATCGCAGCGACTTTTCACTCGGTGACAGTGCTGTTTTGGCTCTTTTTCGTCTGGTGTGCCTCTCTTGGGGCAGCAGCATGGATCGCTGCACTCTTTGCAGCTTTGATGCTGGGTTATGAGCATCATCTGGTACGTAAAGACTTTACAAAGATAGACCGGGCGTTCTTTACAGTGAACGGTTACCTCGGTATCATCTTCTTGCTTCTCATAGCTATAGACAGGTGGTTGACATGAGTGTCCGTCTGGTAAGTGCTCCCATCAGTCTAGAGTTCAGTGCCATGGGTGATAGACAAGCGGAGTTTGACCGTGAGTATCATCAACTCAGTGAAGCAGATGAGGACCCTATCAGTCAGTGGTTGAAACTTGCAAAAGCGAGAGGGGAGACCTCAGAGAGCGATCCGGTACTTCTGAACCTGATGATCGAACTACACCGAAAGATCGATAACCTTGAGCGTATCATCAAAGATGATGTACCTATACGTATCGTGATGGAGTATGATGCCATGATAGAGAGTATAGGGTACGGGTTCTTCCGACTTGAGAAAGCTCTATTAACGCCACAGAAAAACTATTATGGACGAATCGATATGCCGGTACATCCCCGACATGATATAGGGGTGTTCTTTAAAGCTGAGGACGCTTATCTTGGTCAAATCGTCAAGATGCATGAACATGATGAGAAAGAGTGGGGTGCTTATCTGACTGCGCGAGAGCGTGTTATGATCCGAGAGATGAGGGGGAAGTGATGAGTGTTATGGAATACATGCTTATGGGCCTGGGTCTCTTACTGATCTACATCACCTATTTTATTATCAGCAGAGATTCGCAGCAGAACAAGAAGATCGATTCGATGGCGACCGTCATCGAAGACCTGCACCGTCAGATCTATGCGCTGGAGACACAGATACGACAAGAGGTCGATCTGCTCTCTGCGGTAGATGCTCCTATCAGCAAAGAGGAGATGAACATGGCAGTCGAACGGGGGATGCAGAGTATCGCAGAACCTGTTGCAGCATCACTTGAAGGAGTCGAGCACAATATCTCCACTTTTAAAGATGACTTCAATAAGCGTCTGCATCATCTCGAAGATGGTATGCGAAGCCTTGCGATGCCATCGGCAGTAAACAGTATGGATGATGCGAAGATCATCGCCCGTTTCAAACAAGGTGCCGAGCTGGAGACTATCGCTAAAGAGCTTCACCTCTCCAAGGCTGAAGTGGAGTTTGTCCTAAAGATCAATAAGATCAGGTGATGTTTTCCATTTTTAAGTTTGATTAAGAAAGGTAAGCTATAATTTCGGTCTCTCAACAGAGATGGTTTGCGCTTATAGCTCAGCTGGATAGAGCACTGGTTTGCGGTACCAGAGGTCTCAGGTTCGAATCCTGATGGGCGCACCATTACCTTCATATACAAACTCCCAATGATTTTACTTATAGACTAAAGACGACAATATCGATATGGAGTATAAGATGCATACAGACCCAAAAGATAGACTAAAAAACAAACAGAACAAGAACCATCATCAAAAGTCAATGAGTAAGGCTATGGTTCACAATGGCTATGGATATATGAAAAGAAGATATGGCTTGCTAAGTAATGAGACAGATAGGATCAAGTCTACTTTGAACAAAGATATAGACTGATCTTCTCTTTTCCACACTATTGACACACTCTATATCCCTATACTGCTTACTGTGAAAGCGATCAGGGACCTTCCCACTTTCTGATAGGCTTTCCTTTCTACTCCTTAAGCTACGCCTTGTCATCTTTTCCTTTTCTGGCAAGGGTAGATACTTTCAAGCTTCATCTCTATCAAGTCCCATGGTAACGATGTTTCACGACTTTATTGGCATGCTGTTTCTTCTGTTGATGTCTACTCAGAAAGAGTGATCAAAAGTCTACTTTTTTTCACATTTTTCATTCTCTTATTCAAACATTGTGTTATGATTTCCGTCGATGAGACAGATGACTTTAAAATTTAAGATCATATTGATATTTTTGATACCTGCTATAGCGCTGGTCTACTTCTCATTCGCTTTTGTACTCTCAAAATATAATGATCTCAATAGAAGCTCGATCTATAGACTCTCGGCAGAAGTGACAGAGAGTATGAGTAAACTGGTCCATAATCTTCAGATCGAAAGAGGTCTAAGTGCGGGATTCATCGTCGCTGACAAGCAAGATCTTTATATTGAGGAACTCAAAGAACAGTTCGAAAGCAGTGATGCTGCTTATGAAAGGTTTCTCTCTTTTGTAAGGTCGGATTCTGATGAGAAGAGAGCAGTACAAGAGCTAATACGCTTTAAGAACGAACCGCTTATCAAAGAGGTCCTGCTGGGCTTGCATAGATTGAAGACGATAAGAGCGAAGATCCTGGATTCTGAGATAGGTTTTGGTGATGAGACCGCTTACTATACAGAGATCAACAGCAGACTGCTTCTCTCTATTAAGATCCATATGTCACTGCTAAGTCTACAAAGTCCGGACACCCCTTCACTTTCGAAGCTTCAGGAACTAAAAGAGAATGCCGGGTTAGAAAGAGCCTACATCTACAACCAACTCCTTTCAAATACTTTTGGGCCAGAGCTGTCGGAGAAGATCAAAGGACTTCAATTTCAGCAAGAGATCGAGAAAAAAGAGTTCATGTCCGATGCTTCAGTACGTTCTACCCTGATCTATGCCGAACTTATGGATGATGATATCCTCAATGAGATGACACTATTTAGAGACTCTTTCTCGCAACATGCCTTTGACAGCAGGGATGCTTCTAGGTGGTTTGATCTGGCGACGAGTCGTATAGATAGGCTTGAAGAGATGTCTACGCAGATCCTGGCTCTATATATTGACAGATCCAAGGCTGTCTATAGCGATGCCTTGACCTCACTCTATCTGACTGCACTATTATGGGGCTTATCATTGATCGCATTGATATTCCTTAGCTATATCTTGAAGGTCTTACTCAAACACGAGGAGGAGTATACGGATGACTTGAGGATCGCTGCCTATACATTTGATTCACATGAAGCCATGACGGTTACCGATGTCAAAGGGACTATACTTAGAGTCAATAGAGCGTTTACAGCGATAACGGGTTATCAGGCTGCGGAGGTAATAGGTAAGAATCCGAGAGTCCTGAAGTCTATGAGACATGGCGATGAGTTCTATAAAGAGATGTGGTATCAGTTGCATACTACAGGGATGTGGAGTGATGAGATCTTTAACAGACGTAAGAGTGGTGAGATCTACCTTGAACGACTCTCCATAACAGCGATAAAAGATGACAAGGGTGACACGACACATTACATCGCGCAGTTCCTGGATATCTCAGATGTCAAAAAAGCACAGGCAGAGGCGGAACATCAGGCTGGTCATGACTTTTTGACAGGACTTTTAAATAGAAAATCATTGATGCAGAGACTAAAAGAGAAGTTCGTAGAAGCGAGAAGAGATGAGCTCTTTCATGCTTATCTCTTTATCGATCTCGATGAGTTCAAGAGTATAAATGATAATTATGGACATGATACGGGTGATCGACTGCTTATTGAGGTCGCTTCGAGGATGCGGTCTGTCTTGAGAGAGGATGATGTACTCGCAAGGATGAGTGGAGATGAGTTCGCTATCTTACTTTTGGACTTGGGAAAAGATCGTTCTGAGGCTATAAAAGAGCTTAAAAAGACATGTATAGATCTACTTGAACAGATCTCAAAGAGCTTTATATTCAATG
>JADGEC010000007.1:42048-54569 GCA_016744575.1 Sulfurimonadaceae bacterium
AGTACAAAGTAGTCATAAGTGCGAGTATTGGGGCTAAACTCTTTCCTGAGTATGAGAAGAACATCGAAGATGTCATCGTCTATGCGGATGCTGCGATGTATGAGGCTAAACGTCAGGGAAAAAATCAGTTTGTCTTTTTTGACAAAGCTATTGAGTTGAGATTAAAACAGTTCACTCTGCTTGAGGAGGAGTTGAGGCATGCTTATGCGAATGGTGATCTTCTTTTCTATTTTCAACCCAAAGCAGATACGTACACTAATAAGATCAAAGGGGCAGAGATGCTGCTTAGATGGCATCATCCAACAAAAGGAGTGCTCTATCCTGATGCATTCCTGGATGTCGCATCAGAGATCGGGATGATTCCCGAGATCACCAGGCTGGCCTTACAGACAGCTTGTGAGTTCTTATCTTCCAATAGTGATATCTTTAAGGGCTCTTTGGCAATAAATATCGGTTCGACTGAGTTGACAGACCCTGTGTTCGTAGAAGATGTGATAGCTATGATCGAGTGTTATGCGGTAGATGCTTCAAAGATCGAGTTGGAGATAACCGAAAACGAACTGATCAGAGACTTTGATATGGCTATCAGTAAGATCAGGGAACTTCAAGCTTATGGAGTCAGTTTCTCCATTGATGATTTTGGTACAGGCTACTCATCGATCACCTATCTTCAGAGACTCCCGATAGATATATTGAAGATAGATAGAGACTTTATGGCAGATCTTTCCAAAGATGCAGATAAAGAGCTGGTCAAGATGATCATCAACGTAGCACAGACATTCAATATTCAGGTAGTCGTCGAAGGTGTTGAAGATGAGGCACAGTTGCGTTTTATCCAGAAAAGTGGTGCACAACAGTACCAGGGCTCTTATTTTAGTGCAGCGGTAGATGAAGAGGGTTTTATCAAGGTGTTGAGGATAGAATCATCTAAAGTACTAGAGGTCGCGTATGCATATGATTAGATCTCAATATCAGAGTACTATTGCCTTAAAGCACCCAACAAAAGGGACTGTCATACTTTTCAAAGACAATAATAAGATACCATTTTATTTCAGAGAGATCATTGGATCATCACAGTCTTTTACCATATGAGGAGTTTACTATAAGATATCTATTTCACACACTAGTCGTCACCGCCCTTTTATCACAAGGGTGTGTACAGCATAACGTTTCGACTCAGGAAGAGCCTACTCTTAGTATGAATGGATCTGATGACTATGCGGTAAGAGTCAAAAATACGATAGAGCCGCTCAAGAAGACAGGTGACCTGTTTGAGGGGTTTCCTTTTATATCACAAGCTGATGTCCGGGGTTTTAAAGGACACTATCCTCCAGAGTTCTATATCAAGAACAAGACTTCCTTACATTCCAGCAGTCTTGATGAAGTAGATATCTGGTCACTACAGCTCTCTCCCAAGTTACTTGATGTCATCTATATAAAGGCTATCTGGATAGACGACTATAAAGAGATGGGTAATGATCTATTTGGCAATATCTGTTATACCTACAACCTCTCAAACGGTCATCAGGAGATACTGAAGGAGTGGATCAGACAAGGTGGTGTGTTCTGGATAGAGAACGGTATCTATTCGACAGGCAGTGAGCTAGGCCCTGAGAAGAAGATCTCCTCAACACAAAATTTTCTTGGACGGGAAGTCAGCCTGTCGCACTATACTTTGGATGAGTCAGTCAATAAAGAGAGTATCGTCTACGATAGACTGCATACGACATCATCATTTGAGACTATCCGCTCACTACGACTTGACCTTACGAGAGCATCTCAGACCTTTTTTATCATCAAAGGCAAGGATCAGATCGTAAGCAGTGATAAGCAGAGTATACTTAGTATTGCAGACTATGGAGAGGGAAAGATCGTCTCTATGCTCCCATTTGACGCTTATGACGCTTACCGGGATGGGGAGCTGTTACGTTGGGAGTTGCTTAAGACACTAGACAAGGCTCATGTACTTGAGGAGATATCTCGACTCGATAGTGTCGAGGATAAGAAAAACTTGGAGAAAGAGATCCATACGCTTAGTATGGATGATACTGTCGTGACTGATGATATTCTGCTCAGACGAGGACACTGTATCCAGCTTTTCAGTTATAGTAATAAGATAGGTGCCGACCAGGAGATCTTAAAAGCGAGAAAGTTCTCTCTGGCCCGTGTTGAAAAACATGGGAAATACTACTCTGGCCGGGTCGGGATGTATCCATCTGGCAAAGATGCGCAAGATGATCTGAGACATTTGGGGGCATCTTACCCTGGTGCCTATGTACGGAAGTGTACTTTCTCTGGTCTGATCGATACTAAGAAGGCCTTAGCTGGTAACGTACACTGATCTTTTTCTCCACTTCTTAAGTGGGAAAAAAAGGCCTCTATAGATCGAAAGAAAGTCCCATACACTTCTGACTTATACTCCCACACACTATGCACATCGATAGGAGGCGCCCTTACTATAAGAGCTACTTTACTATAATATCGAGCAGATCATCAGAAGGCAGACAATGCATGTTTTTTCCAGGGTACTCGTCTTTGTAGTAGGGTCGATTTCGCTTCATGCGGAGCCGATAGAGCCTGAAGCGTTGAACGATATATATGTAGAAGCTGTCTTGTTCGTCACTGTCTTTGCCGTGATGTCGATCATATCCTTTATCATCTCGAGAAGGCATGCCAGAGAATATGTAGAGGCTAAGACTTCTCTAGAAGAGGACTCCTTTGCGCCTGTTGATGAGAAAAAAGAGACCGAGTATGTGGATATGGAAGATGATAAGAGACAGAGGTTGGATGAGTTAGCAAAGATGTTAAAAGAGGGCATGCTTAGTGAGGCGGAGTTTACTCTTTTAAAACAGGGCCTTATAGACAGAGAGTAGTGTACCTGTGTACCTAGACGACTTCTTAGCCTACCTACTACACTTCTATAGACTGCTCGCTCTTCATTCGTAACACTTTGTCATCACTGTCAAGATGTCCTACTATTATCCAGGGGTATATATCTATAAGATCCACATCACGATCTTGTGTAAAAGCCTGATACGCTATAATCCGTGCACTTTTGAGCCCTGTCTCATAGGTGCCTATAAGATAAAAGGATGAGATAAAAGATGGATGAGGAACATAAGAACAACCCACTGCATGGTGTGAACTTAAAGCAGCTTTTGAACACGCTTGTGGAGCATTTTGGCTGGGATGAGCTGGGGAGGCGTATAGACATACGCTGTTTTAATCTCGATCCCACCATAAATTCCTGTCTGAAGTTTTTGAGAAAGACACCTTGGGCAAGGACGAAAGTCGAAGAGCTCTACATACGTATGAAAGAGCGTGAAGCTAAAAGCTAGATGTAGATAAGTTCTAAGCTTAGGCTACCTCAGGGTCTTTCTCATCAAGCAGAGACAATGGGGCATGTCCCCTAACTGCTAGAGAATATGTGTCTGAGATGAGCAGATCATACCTCTCTTGAAAATGTTTGATACTCAGCAGTTTACTTTTGCCTTCGAGGATAAACTCTACAAAGGCAGGTCTGCCGTCACGACGGTTTAGAACATGCGTTATCTTTGGCGTCTGCATCACACTTACTCCCTCTATGATCTTCAGATATCCGCGCCATTTCACGTCTATACCCTTAATCATATATTAGTCTATTTTAAATATCGACAAATTTCAGGTTTTCTTTAGATATGTACTTGTCAATATCGCGACTTCGTCTTTACTTCTAAGTATATGTATCTCTACACTATCATCGAACATCACTAAGAGATGATCTCTTAAGGTGTGATATTTCAAGTGTCTTTCTTTGATATAATGATATTTTTACATAGGAGACGGATATGAAGAGTAGAGATGTGTTTACTAAGATCGTCTTGGGATCGAGTATTGTCTTATTGATGTCTTTGATCGCGGGTTGTGGCGAGAGCAGTACCGAGGAGCACGCTCCGCAAGAGGGTACGATCTCTGATGATACTTCATCCAGACCGAGCACAGTGACTGGACAGTTTATTGATGCTGCTGCTGTTGAGGGTCTCACCTATAGTTGCTCTTCAAATACCTCCGGCGTGACCGATGCTAATGGCTCCTATACTTGTGATATTGGTGATGATGTGACCTTCTCGATGGGTGCAGTCATTCTAGGCAGTGTCGCTGCACAGAGTGGTGTCATCACTCCCTATGTGCTATTTCCCGAAGATCTTGATGCTGCGCTTAATCTTGCCAGACTATTGCAGTCAGTAGACAGTGATGGCGAGCCAACTAATGGTGTGGTCTCTATAGATGGAGCACTTGCTTCTTTGTTGCCGGTCAACACAGATCTTACCAGTCTTACTTTTGAGTCTTCTGTCGAGAGTGCACTTGATATAGTCTTGATCAGTGCGACTATGGCACGTGAAAATCTGGATGCTGGAATCTTATTGGCAGGAGGGCAGACTCCGGGAGACCTTACGATACCTGTCGCTGATGCGGGTACAGATCAGAGTGTAAATACAGGATCGCTAGTCACACTTGATGGAAGCAGAAGTGGTGATAGTAATGAGAAGGGTACCCTTATAAGTCATAAGTGGAGAATAGTCGCGCGACCAGACGGTAGTGATGCCTCGCTGGACCATACAGATATGGTCGATCCAAATCTAATTGCAGATAAAGATGGTCGTTATATCATCGAACTTGTTGTGAACAATGGTACGATCGACAGTGCTGCAGATATGGTGGTGATCTCAGCATCATCTGATGATGGAGTGCAAGCACCGGAGTATAAGTTGTCGACTACAGGGGTAGATAGTGACGCGGATGGTATTATTGATCAAGGTATCATCATCTATACTTATGACAAAGATGGAAATATACTCATGCGTAAAGAAGACCAAAACGGTGATGGTGAGTTTGCTCCGATAGAGACATGGGCCTATGATCCTGATGGCAATATGTTGAATAATGCGGTCGATAATAATGGAGATGGGGTAAACGACTTGGAGGTCGTCTACACTTACGATGAGAATGGAAATATGCTGACATGGAAACATCTAGATCGGTATGGCACATCCTATGGTGAAAACAGTTATGATGAAGAAGGAGATCTGGTACGATCAGTTGATCACGATAGGACTGTTAGTAGCATAAACCATTACTCATACGATAAATATGGATACATCGCAGTAAGAGACTTTGATCGAGATGCTGATGGAGAGATTGATTCTCGTCAAGTGTTTGTCAATGATGGACAAGGGAATATCCTGACAAGTAGTTGGGATGGTAATGCTGATGGTCAGTTCGATTCAATACATACTTTTACATTTGATACTGAAGGAAATATTCTGACCTCAAGTGATGACGATGATGCAGATGGTGTCATCGATGATCACTGGGTCCATAGGTATGATGAACTGGGGAATATATTAGGTTCAGAGCATCATGTCGATGGTGATGTCTATATAATAAAACTGACTTATACTTATGATCTTAATGGAAATATCTTATCACAAAGTAGTGGTGATGTTGACTCCACCTATTTTATTAGATCTTACCGTTATGATGAAAATAGTAACATGCTAGAATCATCACTTGACGCACACGCTGATGGGACGATCGATAACTACGAATATTATACATATGATGAGAACGATAATATGTTGACCTATAGGCTGCTTTGGATTGGCAATAATGATATCACGACTTATTATACGTGGATCGTTGTGAACCCATAGATACGGTTTTTTTGGGAGACTTGGTGTCATAGCAAGCAAAAACAAACATTTACAGGCATTGTAAAATAATTATTACCATTTCTCATGATACGCTCCGCGAGAGATTTTCAGGATGTTTCGAGGATGATAATAGACAGAGCGTAGAGCTTCTGTGTACCTAGACAACTTCTTACCACTACATGGCGTTAACTTAAAGCAGCTTTTGAACACACCTGTGGAGCATTATGGTTGGAGTGAACTGGGCAGGCGCATAGACATACGCTGTTTTGATCTCGACCCCACCATAAATTCCTGTCTGAAGTTTTTGAGAAAGACACCTTGGACAAGGACGAAAGTCGAAGGACTCTATCTGCAGACGATGAAGCATATCGATGATGATAGTGTCACGGGTCGATCAGTAGAAATGTGAAATGTGATGATTCACCAATGTTCTTGTGTTAAGATGTCCTTAACAGGAGCATGATATGAGTTATTGGAAGATGATCTACAAAGGGGTTCTACTTTTAGCGGTGGTATTATCATCGTTTCAGGGATGTGGCTCTGATGATGTCATACAAAAGCCACTGGTATCGGATGATTCATCATCGAAGACGCAAATGGTGACTGGCCAGTTTATCGATGATTTTGTACAGGGACTGGTGTATGAGTGCTCATCGCAAGGTTCCGGTGTGACGGATGTCAATGGTACGTATAGCTGTGCTATTGGTGATGATATCACCTTTAAGATCGGTGAGCTCACCATCGGTACAGCTTCCGCTAACAGCGGTATCATCACCCCTTATACCTTGTTTCCCAATGACTTTGACGCAGCAGTCAACCTGGCTCGATTCCTACAGACCACGGATGCTGACGGCCAGGCAGATAATGGAGTCATCGTCATCGATGTAGATATGGCGAACGTATTACCGGCAGATACCGATTTCAACAGTTCGCAGTTTGAGACATCAGTAGAGAGTGCATTGGGTATCGTACTGCTCTCTGTCACCGATGCACAGAGACATCTAAACGATCAGATCGTGCGATCAGGCGCAGAGGTACCAGCAGGTGCAGAAGTATCTGTAGATGCACCGGTAGTCGTACCGATAGATATCATACCTCCCGTGGCAGATGCAGGTCGTGAACAGAACGTCCTATCGACATCGACCGTCACGCTTGATGGAAGTGGCAGTCATGGTGCGGGTAGTGTGGACCTTGCTTACCTCTGGTCCATTACCGCGATACCGCCTGGCAGTAATGCGTCCCTATCAGATAACACCATTCAGACCCCCTTCTTTGTGGCAGATCTAAACGGAACTTATGTCATCGAACTCGTAGTGTTTGAAGGGGATGTACCGAGTGCAACAGACAGCATTACCATCACAGTTACGACGGAGAACACTGCTCCAGTGGCTGATGCCGGTGACGATCAATTGGTACAGATGGGTACTACTGTCTTGCTTGATGGGTCGAAAAGCTCCGATGCCGACCTCGATACCTTGAGCTACACCTGGCGTTTTAACAGTGTGCCTGAGGCAAGCCTTGCGTCCTTTGTGGATACTACTGACCCACAACCGACATTCCTGGCAGATAAGAGCGGTCAATACGTGATAGAGCTCACGGTAGAGGATGAGAGCCATAAAAGCAGTATTGATGAGGTGATGATCACCGTGATAGATGAGACGGTACACTTTGACTCATCTTTTGCGCGTGATGGGATCGCTGCTGTGGATATACCAGCCTATGCCAATTCGATGGCCCTGGATACTGATGGGAGTCTTTTTCAGGCCGGAGGGATCTATATTTGGAAATATGATAGTAATGGTGTGCTAGACGACTCTTTTGGGGGAGACGGTATCTCGACGGTCCCTGTACAGAGGGGAGAACACAATAAAAGTATGATCCAAGCCATTTCGCTTGACAATACCGGTGGGCTCTATGTAGCAGGGTATGGTGAGAACCGTGCCGGTGATACGGATATGCTCATATGGCGATTTGGGAGCGATGGCCGCTTAGACCGTACATTTGGTGATGATGGTATGGTATATCATCACAGTGCTGCGGGTGGTGAAGGATATGATTTTGCCAGTTCAATAGCCCTGGATAAAGATGGCCAAGTCTATGTGGTGGGCTATAGTGAGAACGTACAGGATGATTATGACATGGTCCTTTGGAGATATAAGCCAGATGGGACACTGGACACTTCATTTGACGGTGATGGGATAGTGACTTACGATAGCAAGGCTGAAACGACTACGACTCGAAGGTCGTTGGTGTTGGACAGAGGGAACAATCTCTATGTCAATGAACATGATTTTGGAAAAGCAGTCGCTTTTGATAGTGCAGGCGATGTCTATGTCTTAGGTATCAGTTATTATGGTGGCGATGATAACTTTGATACGATACTCTGGAAGTATAAGCGTGATGGCTCGTTAGATAGTACATTTGGTGAAGATGGGACCCAGACCTATGATAGTTCAGGGTCTCATCTATGTCAGGCAGCAGATGATTATGCAGAAGCCATAGAGCTAGACAGTTCTGGCAATATTTTTGTGACAGGGACAGCGGAAGGCGCTTGTCGCACTGTACAGATGAGCCTGTTAAAGTTTGGAGGCAATGGTGTGTTTATCAAGCGTGCTGACTTACCTGCAGTCGATCCGTATAGCTCCCGCTATAGTGGAGGAGATGCTATGGCACTTGATAGTGCCGGAAATGTCTATATGACCGGCTACTTTGGTAGGACTTATGCCGGGTGGGGTCGTATGATCGTAGTAAAATACACAAATAGTCTTGATGTTGATCTGACATTTGGTGATGCAGGGCTCATAGTGTATGAAAACCCTTATGGACCAACACTTGATGGTACTACTTGTCATGCTATGACTGTCGATGCCCATGGTGGTGTCTATATATCAGGTCAAAGTCAGTATGGCCCTACTGATGAGCTGTTTGGAGAATCTCCTGTAAGGACTATAACGGTCAAGTATAAATAACCATCACGTAATAAATACAAAACAGAGGACCACTTTTTGAAGACATAGTATAAAGCGTGTCTAAAATAGTCATTTTCACACGTTGTTTAATGAATATTACCGTTACTCATGATATACTCCGCGTGAGATTTTCAGGACGTTTCGAGGATGCTTTTTTCATCACAACAGAGACTGAGAATCAACTATTTTAATATTGAGAATATATTTTTATGTATCAAGGCACTTCGTGAAAGTAAAGCAGTACTCCATCAAGGTATTTGAACTGACCATCGAATCGGAAGCGACATTCTTAGACTTCTTGAAAAAGAACCTGATCTTGCTTAAACGTTATCTGGTGGTCGTAAAAGGTGAGATGACATTACGTATACGGAGATATCTTGATCATCATGATATCGCCTATACGACAAACCTTAATTTCAATAACAACTCCAAGCAGGACCTGGTCCTAAAGCAGAGTGGTTTGAAGATCATTGAGAACCTTGTCCGCAGTGGGCAGCAGATCGATGTCGATAGTGATCTTTTAGTATTGAACCGAGTCAATAGCGGCGCAAGTATCCATGCTGAAGGTAATGTGATCATCACTGACGTGGTAGATGGCATGATCGAGTGTAATGGTGACTTCATGCTCATAAAGACATCACCAAAAGCACTGATCGTCTTTAACGGACTTGAGATCGAGGGTGCACTGTTACAAAATAAATTTCATAAGATAAGACTAACTGGTGATGAGGTAAAAGTCTCGCCGATAGAAAAGGAACCTAGATGGGCATAGTGTTTGCAGTTATTAGTGGCAAGGGCGGGGTCGGTAAGACGACAAGTACCGCAAACCTTGGGATCGGAATCGCACAAGAGGGAAAAAAAGTCGTCGTAGTCGATTTTGACCTTGGCCAGCGTAACCTGGATATGATACTTGGACTTGAGAACCGGGTGATCTACGATATGGTCCATGTCATGGATGAGGAAGCAGGCTTGAAACAAGCCCTTATCAAGAGTAAACACTCTGATGGGCTCTATTTTCTGGCTGCTTCACAGACTAAAGACAAGACAGCATTGGAAAAAGAGAAAGTGAAGAAGCTTGTCGATGCACTTCGTGAGGATTTTGAGTATATCATCCTTGATGCGCCTGCGGGGATCGAGAGCGGATTTGAACACACTATCATGTACGCCGATGCTGCAGTCGTCGTAGTCAATCCGGAAGTCTCATCCATCCGTGATGCTGATAAGGCTATCGGTATCGTCGATGCGAAATGTGAACGGGTCAAAGAGGATAAGAATGTACAAAAATATCTTATCATCAACCGAATAAACCCGACTATGGTCCAGAGTGGGGAGATGCTTGAGAGCAACGATATCCTCGATATCCTCTCAATAGACCTTGTCGGTAAGATCCCTGAAGACCAGGGAGTAGTCGAAGCTTCAAACACGGGTCGACCGGTCATCCTTGATGAGAAGTCACCTTCAGGTGCAGCGTACAAACGTATCAGCCAACGTCTTTGTGGGATAGAAGTGCCGTTCTCAGATATTGAGAACGATAAGCAGATGACCCTGATGGAAAAAATAAAAAGTCTGTTCCAATGAGTTTCTTTTCAATGTTCGGTAAAAAGAAACCGACTGCCAGCGTAGCTAAGGACCGTCTGCACATAGCGATCAGCTCAGACCGTAAGAACACAAATACCTATTCGTTCCTAGATGATATGAAAGCGGACATCATCGAAGTCGTCCGCAAATATATCAAAGCTGATAGTGTCAATATCCTCAAAGAGAGTGATGGGGATATCGATACACTTGAGATAGAAGTAGTCATCCCTAAAAAACAAAACAAACGTTAATCGGCTGTTAGTCGTGTCTCTATAGCTCGATGATCTCGTCATCTTGTTCATCGATCAAAGAGGCTTCGACAAACACTTTTATCTTCATGTCATCATAGATGATGTGATCGATAAGCAGCTTTTTTGCGATGATCTTCATCTTTGTCTGTAGGATGTCGAGCCGATGGTTGGGCGTCTTGACAAAGTGTGTAAGCTGTTCGATGATATTGGCATGGAAGAGCCGGTGTTCCTCGATCTCCGGAAAACCGATCTTCTCCATATAACGCTCTTCATCCTCAAAATGTTCTCGCATATAGTCATTTAGTTCATGTAAGATCGTCTTGATCTCTTCTTTTATCTTGTCGTTGTCTGTAAGAGCATATATCTTGTTGACTATCTCAAAAAGATGTAGATGCTGGGCATCGATGCGCTCTATTCCAAGTTCATAATCACTTTCCCAGGCTATTTTTCGAAATGGCATGATGCTCTTCCTTATTGACTTCTCTACACATAGTCTAACAAAAGAGAGCTCAATTACACCAAGCCCCTTAGCGAGGGTCAGTATTATGATGATATGCATATCTAACGTCATTGTCCTAAAGAAATATAACAGATCGTCGATCTGATTAGATAATGGATATAAAGGGGGACATCATGAATATTTCTGCCAATTTTTCGACCGCGACGCTCTATAGTAACTATACCGCTTTAAAAGTGGAGAGTACCGACAAAGAGGGTGGACGGTCGTTTACTCTTGAGATGGAGGAACAGTCATTTAGTTACAGCTACGCCTCGTTTGAGTTTCAAGGGGGCATCGGTCAAGATGACTTCCAGGTAAGACATGAGGAGTTTCAAAGTTTTCTACAAGGTATTGGCTACCATGGTAAGCCCATCGCTGAGCTTTCACAGGATGAAGCCTCCGCGCTGGTCGCTGAAGATGGCTTTTTCGGGGTTTCCAAGACAGCTGACCGAATAGCAGGTTTTGTCCTAGCCGGTGCCGGAGACAACGAAGACCTGCTGCGGGCGGGTCGCGCAGGGATCCTTCAGGGATTTGATGAGGCGGAACAGATATGGGGAGGAAAACTGCCTGATATTGGTTACAAGACTATTGAAAAAGCTGTTGAGATGATCGATATGCGGATGCATGAACTGGGCTTTCCGATCATTGCAGAAGAGGTTTAGCTATATTTGCGACCTTCTTTTGGAAGGCAGTGACTGTCTCGACAATGCCATGAGTCGTGCATCTTAAGTATCCTCGGAAACGGAGGGTCTACTCTTGAACTGTGGAGGCAGAGCCGTCCCATCCCAATGGGAATATCATAGCCGGTCCACTGCACATAGCCTGCTTAGAAACAGTAGATGGGATCTTGATGTTACAGGACACTCTTCACGTCTGGATACTTTTGAACTCACAATACGAAGAGATCCTACACCCATCGTAAGCATCAAAGAGAACAGAGTCGCTAAAGATGAAGAGGGACTTCTCTCGTAGTGTTCTCCCTGTCATTCAAGCGATGACCTGCTATACTTCCAGCCTTTCTTTTATATCATGCGCTCGTAGCTCAGCTGAATAGAGCACTGGTTTCCGGTACCAGCGGTCACAGGTTTGAATCCTGTCGGGCGTACCATTTTCATATTGCTTTATACTGTCACATACAGCTCTCTTCAAGATGTCTTTTTTGACCACGTATCATCTGATATGAATACCTGAGTATACCTTCATGTCAGATCAGACTTGCTTTTGAAAGACTCTTTTATATATTACTTTTTCTTCTATAACGACCCGATCAGAAAGAGATTGGACAAAAAAGATAAAATATATGTGAAATATATGAAATCAAGATACAATGAATAAAAATACGAAGGATCATCATGAAGAATGTCTTATTGACAATAATCGTGCTCGGATCTGTTCTGATCTCCTCATCGCTAGGGTCTGAACAGGCACATTCGACATCTTCCAATGCTAAGCATGTAAGCCATTGGTCTTATGCGGGTGAGAGTGGACCGTCAAAGTGGAGTGCCTTGAGACCAGCATATTCGACCTGCAG
>JADGEC010000211.1 GCA_016744575.1 Sulfurimonadaceae bacterium
GATGTCCAACAGCAGGGGATCGATGAGAGATGAAGCTCAGATGCAGTGTGGCGGGTCTATGCCAGTTCGGTCTCGATGGCACCGATGGTTGTCGATCTGAGCAGTTTTGATCTGCTTCCTGCTGAACTCAGGACGATGTTCTATATCAACGTCGATCAGTTTGACGGTTTTACGAAAAAGCGTCAAGAGATACTTGAAAGTCTAAGAGAGAAGCGAAGTATTGTCATCTCCGGGGATATCCACTCCACGTTTATCGCGGATCATCATGGCGTAGTGGAGTTCACCGGTAGTTCGATCTCATCGATCACCTTTGCCGAGATGCTAAACACTAAGATAGTCAACAGTGATATTGTCACACAGATAGATGGTCTCAAGGAGATGATCGAGTCACTTGACCTTGACACATTTCTCAAGGATGCCAATCGTGAACTTCTGGATGAAGATGCCACTTTCTCTAAACTCAAAGAGGTCGATACGTTAAACAATGGGTACATGCTTTTTGAAGTCGATGAAGATGAGATAAAAGCATCAGCCTATTTGATAAGCCCTGAACATACCTCCCAAAGGCTTTATGATACAGAAGACCTTAACAGCCTGTTCACTAAAAAGAGTTTTACCGTCTTATCGGATGGATATCTCAGCTGAGTATATGGAGATGAGTCTACCATCTGTTCTCGATCAGCTCGTTGACGTAGGGGATCAGATGTCGCATGACATATCCTTGTTGGGACTCATCACCATATAAGACACCCAACTTCATATGCAGTTCATACACCCGGTGCAGAAGCGTACCCAGGAAGGCATGCATGATCACGATCACATATAGGTTGGGGACTCTGTAAAACAGATGTCCCAAAGTCAATGCAAATATGAAGCTTAAGAGCATCAATGGCACGTTGGGGAGATGGAAGAGGGCGAACAGTGTGGCAAAGATAAGTAAGACCACAAGGCTTTTCAAACTATCTGACTTGATGGTGACTAGCTCTTTAAGACGGATGAGGATAAACGAAAAGAAGAGGATGTCCTGTGCAAAGGCACTAAAAAGGTACATGCTGAACTTTAACGAGAGTGCATACCAGTCAGGATTGACAAAAAATGGTGAGTCGTTCTGCCAGGCTGCAAATATGATGATGCCAGACGTGATGGTGAAAGGGATGAATAGAGACCACCAGGCAGTAGAAAAGTTATCGGTACGTACATAGAGATGACTTCTGGGCCCCAGTCCCCGTTTTTCAAGCGTATCTCCATGTATAAGCAGTGGAGAGATAAAAAGATAATAGATGGCAGTGACTAGCACCAGAGACAATAATAGATAGATAGCGAGGCTGGAAGTAAGGACTCTTGGGACTAATATCCAAAAGATCACCCCATAGAGAGCGACTAGGATAGAGAGTTCTACAGCTATGACGCGTGTTTTGAAGGCACTATTTGACTGCATAGGCTTTAAAAAAGAGTTTAAACAATATTATGGTGCTGAGTGAACCAAGCAGGTTGGACACAAGGTCAAGCATATTGTTGTTGTAGGTGCCTACACCATTGTGCTCTACCGTCAATGTCACTGCAAACTCCACTATCTCGACAATAGCACCCAAGCCAAGCACTGTCATGACCGCGATCAGCAGTACAAAGTCTGTGTGGGGAAGACCCCGTTTGAAAAAAAGATAGAGTGTTAAGGATGTGGCGATCATGGAATTGACAAAATGGACGAATTTATCATATCGTATATCAAACAGACGGCTATCATAAAGCCTGTGACCATCCACTTCGATGAAGGCTCCTGAAAAGTGCATCAAGATACCGATCTCGATCAACACTAAAAGTGAGAACTTGATATCAAGATGCCTGAACTTGTACCAGAAAATAAAGATGGTCAAAAAGATGACAGTCGCATAGATGAAGAACTCATGAATGTTCGCAGCACCTCGAAAGTCGATAAACCGGTCATAATAGACAAGGGTAGACATCATCAGAAAAAAGAGAGTGTTAAGCATTGTAAAGTAATCAAGATAAGTCATTTTGATATTATGTGCAGCCAAAAACTTTTTCATCTTCGACTCCCTGCTTTGGATGTGTTATCTGTAATAGATACTATTCTACCATCTTTCATCTTGATCAAAACGTCCGCTATCGCAGCGATACTTGGGTCATGTGTCGCTATGAGCAGCGTCCCACCACTGGTCTGGACGTGCGCACGCAGTGTTGTCAAGATCACTGCTGCTGTCGCAGAATCCACACTCCCGGTAGGTTCATCGGCAAGGATCAGCAGAGGATCGTTGACCAGTGCCCGTGCGATCGCAGTACGCTGGCGCTCACCACCTGAGACATGGTTGGCATAGGCATCTTTTTTATGTGAAAGTCCCAACACTTCGAGTAGTTCAGAGGCTTTTCTCTCTCTTATCTGTTTACTTATTGTCGGATCTGCAAGTAAGGGCATCTCTACATTTTCTTGTAATGTCAGTACCGGAAGTAGATGGTGAGCCTGGAAGATAAAGCCGATGACTTCGCGTCTAAACACACTGAACGGCTTTATATGACTGATGTTCTTATCGACATAATCGACTGATCCACTCGTCGGTCTGTCTAACCTTCCGATGATGTTTAGTAGGGTACTTTTCCCACATCCTGATGGGCCCATAAGTGCGATGGTATCACCTCTGTTCAAGAC
>JADGEC010000109.1 GCA_016744575.1 Sulfurimonadaceae bacterium
ACATATTACCGTCCCACGTCCCGAACCTTGGTTTTGTCTCTTTGCTTTCACGCTCCCCATCAGCCATATCCTCACTGCCATAATAGTCATCAAAACCGGCCAGTGAAGTCACACTGTCAAGTCTAAACGACCGTCGTGCAGAGCTCTGCATCGCCATCGTGTGATAACCGTTCCCCTTAGCCAACTCACCGAGGTAACTAAAGTTGTTTAACTCAAGTCCCCATCCGAGATTGGCCAGACCACTGGGCTGCGTGACACCTGCAAGCATCGAGGTCACCCCTTCGATGGATCGCTGACCGTTTGCATAGAAGTCCGTAAACATCAGACTCTCTTTGGAAAGCTGATCAAAACTTGGTGTCACCCCATAGTCTGAACCTGCATAACTATCAATAAATCGGGCGCTCCAGCTCTCAAGCATGATGACGACTACATTGTACGGCTTCTTCTGCGCATCTACAAACTGGCGCATCAGAGGATACTTTGACGACACAAACTCTGTTCTCGGTGAGTCCAGAAGAGCTCGGGTCGCATTGATATCGATATATCTGGTATCGACCTTACCTTTTCCTTTATGTGAACGGTAAGCACTGAAAAATCCATTAAGAGCCAAGTTCCCAGAAGCTGTCTTCGAAACAGCAAAGGCATCTGGTATGCCGAATGAACGTCCATGGATGTGCTGCCTGATCCCTGCGACTAGTACGATGACGACTAAAAGGAACTTGAGAAGATCACTTTTTCCGAATCCTTGTCTTGCTACAGGAGCAGTAAAGATCTTCATAAAAAGCAGACCGAGCAGGACCATCGCCACAATAGTCACTAAAAGCTCACTCAGATAGAGGCTTGTCGCCATCTCTATAAGAAGGTCTACATCTTGAGCGATGATCGCCAACTCTGAAGCAAGATGACGATGGACAAAACCAAAATAGAGGATATCACCGACAATGATCATCACGATGACAAGCAGCATGATCGACCATACCAGGCCTATGGCTTTTCGGTAAAGAGGCTGCAGTAGTCTTTTCGCAGGTACGATCGCGAACAGTATGGGAAGTGCCAAAAAAGTAAAAAGCGTAGACATATCCACACGAAGACCCATCAGAAAAGATAGAAATGTCTCTCTGGTATCTAACATAGCAAAATCATTTGGATACGAAAGGTATAGCCAGATTCGCAGTGCCATCAAGATAGCGAAACTGATCAGTAAAGCAGTAAAGGTCTGTCGATATACGGATTTAAACTTCATTGGACTCACATAAGATTTAGATGTGTAATTGTATCCAAACTGTAAAGATCACAAATACTCTTTCTTGAGCCGACTCTAGCCTTAAGGCTAAGAGTATAGCTACTCATCATAAGGCGATCATCTAGTGATTGCTGTTATAATCCGAAATCCATCGTTAAATATCAGACCAGCGATCATCAGATGACCCTCTGAGATGCCCAATACAAAGTCCAACTGATCCAAGGAACCCCTACTTTTGAAAGACCCATCCTACTCCCTCCTGGTAAAAGCCAACCTCTTTGTCACTATGTTACTATTCATACTTTTTTTGACCTTTAATAGCGACTATAGCCCGATAACATCGGCACTCACCCTGCTCGCTGCCATCTCAAGCGCTGCGATCTTGGTTCTGGCTCTTTACATCATACTGTTCATCTTCTCCTTCTGGCGTCCAAAAGGACTCTATATAGTCGCGTTCGTCTTTATCGTGGCACATCTGGGATTGATCACCGATCTTTTCATCTATAGACTCTACCATTTTCATATCAATGCGATGGTCATCAACATCCTGACCTCACCGGCAGCTGCAGACAGTATACAGCTTGGTCTTGCTCCCTACCTCGCCATAGCTGCTATCATCGCATCATTTATCGCTTTTGAGTGGTATGTCATCAAGAAGATCTCGAACAAACCGATTGATGATGCAAAAGCTCTTAACAAAAAGCTCAACTGGCTCATCCTGCTTCCCCTCTTTTTGGTCATAGTCATCGAAAAATTCTCTTACGGGACAGCTTACCTACTCGGCAAAAGTGAGATCACTTCCAAGTTCAGTGTCATCCCACTCTATCAACCTCTGACATTCACAAGATTTGCTGCAAAGTATTTTGATATTGAACCCAAGGTAGAAGCACGGACGAGCAGCAGCGGTAATGAGGCATTGAACTATCCACTAGTCCCACTAGAGCTAAAAGAGAAGAGTGATAGTGTCAATATTTTCATCTTTGCCTCTGACGCGGTGCGCAACTCTGTGCTCTCACCTGAGGTCTCACCCAACATCTCCTCCTTTGCGCAGGAGAGCTGGGTCTATGACAACCACTACAGCGGTGGAAACTCCACACGTTTTGGCATCTTTTCGATGATGTACGGTCTAAACTCGACCTACTGGTTCAGCTTTCTTAATGCTACTAGAGGTTCTCTGCTTTTTGAGACCCTTGAGAAAAAAGACTACCAGATCAACATCACCTCCAGTACCAGCACTAGCTGGCCTGAATTTCGAAAGACCTGTTATGTGGATCAGCAAGAGTCCATCCATGACAGTTTTGAGGGGACCCCGGCAGAGAAAGACCGTCAGAGCAGCGATTCACTCAAGACATGGTTAAGCCGTACCAATCTCAATGAGCCTATCTTCTCATTTCTTTTCTGGGATGCTCCTCATCAACGCTCTTATCCCAGAGAGTTTGCCAAGTTTCAGCCAGATAATGAGGGTAAGACCAACTATCTGACCGTAGATGAGTCAGATAGAGAAGTCTTGTTCAATCAGTACAAGAACTCTGTCTATTACAATGATGCACTTTTTGGTGAATTTGTCGCTGTACTCAAAGAGAAAGGCCTCTATGAGGATGCCATCATCATCTTGACATCCGATCATGGACAGGAGTTCTTTGAGTATGGGAAGCTTGGTCATAACAGCAGTTTCTCCCGTGCTCAGACCCAATCACCACTGATCATCAAGTTTCCCGGCAAAGAGCCGCGTACGATCACAACACTCTCCAGCCATGTCGATATTGTCCCGACCCTCTTGAGCTATATCGGTGTGACCAATAGTCCTGAAGAGTACTCTAACGGTATCGACCTGCTCTCATCTGAGAGTGAACACCGCTATATCTTTACAGCGAACTGGAACAACAATGCCATCATCACAGATGAGACAACGATGGTCTTCTCAAACCTGCCAAACAAGATGTTCAAGAACGAACTGCGTTCGACTGAGACCTATGAGAAGATAGCTAAAGAGAAGTCTACGATTGATGAGAGGTTGATCTTGGATGTCCTGGACCAGAACAGGAAGTTCTTAAAATAAAAGGCTCTTCCAGAACCACTGCCTTTAAAAGTCAAGGCTCAAATAACAAAGTGTTCTCGGGGTAAAGACCGGTTATATCTATGTCAAGAAGCGTCGAAGCAACATCACTCCGCCAGTGAACCAGCCAGACGCTGATACTCTTTTGAGGTCTCAAGCAGTCCTTTGTGTGTCCCCTGTGCGACGATACATCCCTCTTTAAACACCAAGATGATATCCGCGTCCTCTATCGTACTTAGACGATGGGCGATGGTGATGGTGATCTTATCTTTCATGTACTCATCGAGCGCATTTTGGATACGCTTCTCACTCTCATTGTCGAGCGCACTTGTCGCTTCATCAAGCAGTAACACCGAAGCATGCTTATAGATCATCCGTGCGATGGCGATGCGTTGACGCTGTCCGCCGGAGAGGTTGGAGCCAAACTCTTCCATAAAGGTGTAGATACCTTCTGGAAGTGTCTCTATGAACTTGAGTGCATCTGCCAGACGTAATGCTTCAAGCACACGCACCTCATCGATCTCCTCACCATAAGCAACATTTGCCGCCAATGTGTCTTGAAAGATATAGACACGTTGTGAGACGATAGCCATATGGTGTCGTAGTGAGGCTTGAGTGTACTCATCCAGAGCTTTACCATTGACTTCCACGACACCTGATGAGGGGTCATAAAAACGTAACAGAAGATTGATCAGCGAACTTTTACCTCCACCACTATCGCCTACGAGTGCGATATGTTGCCCCTGGTGGATATCAAGGTCTATATTGTTCAGTACCTTTTTCTCTCCATATTGCAACGAGGCATCTTTAAAGCGGATGGTGGTGATGTCCTGGCTCAAGACGTTAGAGCCATCTTTTATCATGTTCTCCTGGTCCATGATGGCGAAGACCCGTTCACTCGCAGCAAGGGCGTCTTGTATCTTGCTATAGATCGTACCAATACGGCGGATCGGTTGAAAGACCAGACCTACCGCTGTCAAAAATGCGGTAAACTCCCCGACACTCATATTGCCATCATAGACCTCTTTACCACCGATGAAGATGACAGCAGCAAGTCCTGATGAGCCTATGATCTCAAGAAGCGGCGAGACGATATCACCCACATAGACAGCTTTCATGTTTATCTTGAAGAACTTCCAGTTTTCCTTGGCAAAACGTGCGATCTCATATGGCTCCGTCGCATTTGCCTTGATCATCTCCCCATTGTTGAAGACCTCGGTCAGACGTGTCACGACATCGGCGTTCTTCTCCTGCGAACGATGCGAATACTTCTTTAATCTTTTAGCGATGGCGATCAGAGGATAGATCACCGTTGGCAGGACGACTAAAGCGTAAAACGAGAGGATCGGGTTCAGATAGATGATGTAACTGATAAGGGCTACGACTGTCAATGACTCACGAAACAGTTCAGGCAGCATGTTCGAGACAAAGTACTGGACCCTGTTCATATCGTTGGTGACACGAGAGATAAGTTCACCACTGCGATTAAGATACAAGAAGGCCATATCCAGATGTAAGATCTTCGCTAATAGCTCTTCTCTCAGTCTGGTGATGACATGTAAGCCTATATACTGCATAAAGACTGACTGCAGATAACGTCCGATGGATTTGACGACATAGATAGCGATCAGCCCCATCGGGATGAGATAGAGCATGCTCTCGTCTCTTGCGATAAACATCTGATCCATCAACGGCTGCATGATATGCGCAGTCGCAGCAGTCGCCGTTACTGTTAAGAGTATTCCGATAAAGACGATAAGATAGTAAGAACCATAGTCTCGTAGATAGGGCAGGTAACGTTTTAAAGCAGCTTTAAATCCCATGTTGTTCCATAGAGGTAGATAATAATATAGTCATTCTACTCCATAATACCTAAACTACAGCATTGATATTAGACATCAAACGAACAAGTCCGTTTGACTACGATATCTCCCGTTAAGAGATCATGCTGGGAGCATGGTCTTAGGGAGTAAGATCACATCAATAGATGCAGCAGGCCCTCGCACTATTTGCATCCTATACTTTGAAATGGCATAGGACACACGTGCTTTAGGGTCGCTTGTCTCAAACCATTGTCATTCAATAAATATTCACTTCGACCAATGACATCAAAGAACTACACTTAAAAGTTCTTTAGCTGACTCGATGATCTCCTGAGACTTGATCTCTTTGATGGAGAAGTCCTCTTTATCAAGATGGAAAGGGTCAACAATGGATGGCGATTTTAAAAGACGGCTGATATCTGTCTTATAGACCCGTACCGCTGGAGTCGGGCCGAACAGGATGATGGAGGGGATGTTGTTGGCCCAGGCAATATAGCTTGGTCCTGTATCGTTACCAATAAGCAGGTCAGCATGGGAGATGGCTGCTTTGAGCTGCCCCAGTGACATCTTTGGCAGGACCTTGACATTATCACTCTCTGACGCCAGATAGTGCGCAAAGGCCTTCTCATCCTCATTGCCAAAAGGCACCAGGATGTTAGCATCGAGTGCTTTTGCCACCTCAGCGAACTGCCCTTTCGGGTAGACCCTGCTCTCCCAGGTCGAACCAACGATAAAGATCACGTTCGGCTTTTCATCTGAAAAAGATGGTGCCGCGACCTCAAAGTCCTCACTGCCATAGAAAAGATAGGGCTTTTTACCGACAACCTCATCTTTAGTGATCTCTATACCCAAGGCTTTCGAGGCCAGGAGACGATACCTGTCGATGGTGTTTAGATCATATGGGACATCATATCCCTGGCTATAGAAAAGAGCGGCCGCCCCTTCTCGGATGGACTTCTTGTCATAACCGGCTACACGCTTTCCCAATAACCTTGATGTTATCGCTGACTTTATGAGTCCCTGCATATCTATGACAAGGTCATAGTCACGTCTGGCATAATGTCTGACGCGTTTGATCTCGTTAAAGATATTGCTATATTTTTTCTTGATCGAGCTCAGGTCTATAGGCAGGACATTATCAATATCAGGATGATGACTCAAAATGGAGGCAAACTTCGCTTCTACGACCCAGTCGATCTGAGCATCAGGGAGCTTCTGTTTGATAAACTGTAGAATAAACGCACTATGGATGATATCTCCCAGAGCCGATGTCTTTACGATCGCGATCCTCAAACAATTCCTTTTAAACCTTTATCTGTTAATGCAACATGATACCGAAAAACAGGACTTCATCGGTAATTAACGTTTTTTTTGCTAATCTTCACCCAATTCCTAAAGTGAGATGCCTTTTGTTTAAAGAGTTCTATAATAGTGTCAACTTTAATCTCACTTACCTGACTTTGACACTGCTTTTAGCTTTTAGTACCCCACTCTCCTGGAAGTTCTCCAAAGTGCTCATCATCACAATATTTATTGTCTGGTTACTTGAAGGAGACTATAAAAGATACTTTGATCGGTTAAGAAAGTCTACTTTTATGCTCATCCTCTTTGCTTTTATCCTCTTTCAGTACAGTACACTTCTCTGGACCCAAGACCTCTCACTTGCCGTCACATCTTTACGCTACTACACGTTCTGGCTGATCGTACCTATCCTTGCAGTCGCACTTAAAAAAGAGCAGATACCTACCGTCATCACCACTTTTTTAGCCGGGATGTTTGTCAGCGAAACAGTCGCTTATGGTATGTTCTTTGAGTTTTGGACCTACAATGGACATGGTGCAGACTATCCCAGCCCTTTTATGCATCACATAGCCTACAGCATCTTTATGGCTTTTACTGCCATCATCCTCCTGAATCGCATCTACTCATCACACTACAGCCTCAAAGAAAAGCTGTTTATGGGGCTCTTTTTCATCACGGTCTCCGGCAATCTTTTCATCTCCCAGGGTAGAACAGGACAGCTCGCTTTTGCTATTGCTATACTCGTGACAGGATTTTTGCATTTTCGTCTGAGGATCAAGACCCTGCTCTTATCGTTTACCTTGATAAGCGTACTCTTCTTTACGGCCTACTCGATCAGTCCTATGTTTGAGAAGCGGGTCTCAATGGCGGGGAAAAATATAGAGCAGGTATTCAAAGGGAACCTGGACTCCTCCTGGGGTGCACGCGTCGCCTGGATCATTCTCGGCAGTGAGATAATAAAAGACAACCCCCTCCTTGGTATCGGCATGGGCGATTATGAGGATGTCGCACAAGACTACATAGATAATGATCGCGTAGAGTTCCCAGCAAAGCTTGCGTCTCAATTGACAAAACACCATTTTCACAATCAGTATGTGATGATCGTTGTACAAAGTGGTCTTATCGGGCTCTTTTTGTTTCTACTACTTTACTACTACTATCTTCGTCTTCCCATTCAAGAGAGAGAGAACAAACACTTAAGTATCCTCTTCATCACCATCTACCTCATCGGTTTTACCGCCGAACCACTGCTGCTAGTAAAGATGAGTGGTATACTCTTTATACTGTTTACCACTGTATTTTCTGTGCTCTCCATGCCCGACGAAGATACATCATCTGATACAGATCATAAGCTAAAAAAGGGACTATAAGATGCGTATTGCTGTCGTTGTCAGAGGACTGGAGATAGGGGGCATGCAACGTGTCGCCGTCTCTTTAGCTGATGCTTTTGAGAAAGAGGGTCATGAGACCCATCTCATCTATTTCAAACACAAAGGTAATGTCCTTTTCCCCGATGAAGCGGTACGTCTGCACAGTTTCCAGTTAAAACGACTACAGGTCCTTACTGGTGTTGGGATCCTCTGGAAGATGATCGCTCAACTGCTCAATGCAGTTGTCAAACGTAGCTTTTTTGTCTGGAACGGGCTTTTCTCCGTGCTCTTGTTCTGGTATCAGTTCCGTGCACTTGAGAAAGAACATGGCAAGTTTGATCTGGTCGTCTTCCGTGGTCAAGGTACTTTTGAGATGATGTGGCCAATGCATGATGACCGCTTTGTCTTTGTCAATGAGAACATCTTGTGCGGCAAGAGATGTAGTGCTTCCGAGCGCTTTTACAGCCGACTACTCTTTAATAGAAGAAATGTCTCCTGCGTCTCAAAAGGGGTAGAGAAGACCTTTCTCGACCTGCAGGAGAGTGCAGGCTTCAAAGCAAAGAAAGTCACCACAATCACAAACCTCATCGACATCGTCGAGACCCAAAAAAAAGCAGATGCTTACCTTCCCGAGACTACAGAGCCTTATATCCTCTCGGTAGGAAGATTGGTCCCACAAAAGAACGTGGCACTGTTGGTAAATGCCTATGCTTATGCACGCGAGCATCTTGGACTGACCTTAAGACTTGTGATCGTCGGTGATGGTAATCAACGACAAGACATCGAGAAGAGGATCACCGGGTTTGGTCTGGATGAGTATGTGACAATGACTGGGAACCTAAGCAATCCCTTTCCATGGATGAAGCATGCTGAACTTTTTGTACTGAGTTCCAAGTTTGAAGGTCTGGGCATGGTGCTTCTTGAAGCTATGGCCTGCGGAACCGATGTCGTTGCCACAAACAGTCCCGGTGGTGTCAAAGATGTGATGACAGGCAGGCTTGCTACGCATCTCTGTGAGCAGGAAACCGTAGCCCTTGCAGAGAAGATGATGCAGGTGCTCTCAGAAGAGGAGCATGACTTTAAGCCCTATCTTGAAGCCTATCTGCCAGAGACCATCACTGGTAAGTTCATAGAGGACTTTGTGACAGACAGATAGTACTGCTCCAAAGAAGCCGTGTCCTAAAAGATGTACATGACTTCAATCGATTTTTCTTCATTGAGTGTTATAATATTGTTACATTCCACAGAGCGTCTTAACTAAAGGATCACAGGTATTGATTTGTCTTTAAAATATATCATCCATCCCGACCATCAAGACCTGGAAGCAGAACTGCTAAAAGTCCAGGACCATTTTGCCGTATCCCAAGAGAGCATCCACAAAGCACGTAATGAGCTGCGCATCGCCTCTATTGGCGGTCAAAAGATGGTCATCAAGTCCTTTAAGATACCCCATCTGCTAAACCGTTATGTCTACGCCAACTATCGTGATTCCAAAGCTAAAAAGTCCTATGACAATGCCATCAGACTCGAAGCTCTGGACGTCAATACCCCCTCTCCCATCGCTTATCTGGAGTTTTATGATGATGGACTACTAGGTCACAGCTACTATATTAGCCTTCTTGAACCCTATGATATGACCATAAGAGAGGCCCTTCATCACGATGTCGCTGATTTTCGTGAGATATTAAAAGCTTTTACTGCCTTTACCTATGATCTGCATAAAAAAGAAGTCTGGCATGTGGACTATACACCGGGGAACACCCTCATCAGTAGAGTAGACGATGGCTACCGCTTCTCACTGGTCGATATCAACCGTATGGAGTTTCGTCCGATCTCCCCTGAAGAGGGGACTAAGGCCTTCAGCAAACTATGGGCACAAGATGAGGACCTCAGATCGATGTCTGCTGAATATGTAGCATTGAGTGGTCTCGATGCCCAGAGAAGCTACGAGCTTATGGCAAGACATATGGCCACTGTAGTCCGAAACAAGCAGATCAAAAACTGGCTTAAAGGTAGGAAGTGATGAGCATCACCGGTAATATCATAACCCTAAACGAAGAAGATGATATTGAGGCGTGTATACGCTCTCTACAGAGGGTGTGTGATGAGATCATCGTCGTCGACTCCAACAGTACCGATAACACTGTAGAGATAGCTACAGAGCTGGGTGCCACCATAGTCAAACAGTCCTATCTTGGTGATGGTCTGCAGAAAAACGTAGCTTCCAACTATGCTACTAACGACTGGATACTCAGCATAGATGCGGATGAACGCCTTGATGATGAGCTGGTGACCGCCCTACAGGACCTTGATCTTGACTCGACAGAGATCAGCGGGTACACCTTTAAACGCAAGAACTATATCGGTGATCGCTGGATAGAGCATTGTGGATGGTATCCGGACTGGAACGTACGTCTCTACCGGAAGGATACTGCACAGTTTGACCCTGTCGCCGGTCATGCCAAGGTCAAAGTCGACGCACCAGGCAAGCTCGAAGGCCATATCATCCACTACTCCTACAAAAATTATGATGAGCTGCTCTATAAGACTAACCGTTTTAGCTCACGCGGAGCAAAGATGCTGATGGAGAAAGGCCGAAAGACCAACGGTTTCTCCCCTGCCCTTCACTTCATGAGTGCCTTTTTTCGCAAGTACATCCTACAGCGTGGATTTTTACAGGGAATCGACGGACTTACCATCTCACTTACCGCTTCCATCAACTCTTATATGAAGTATGCCAAACTCATAGAGATGCGGCAAAGTAAAAAGACCTCACAATCACTTTGGGATCAGTAGAGAAGATGATCGTCCATGCCAATTTTGCCAAGGGATTTCGCGGAGGAGAACGTCAGACACAACTTCTTATCGAGGAGCTTTCAGAAAAAGGCTATGTCCAAAGACTCCTCGTACGTCAAGGCTCTGAACTTGGGCAACGATGCAGCGCGATAAAAGGTCTTAGCATCAAAGAGGTAGGGAAGCCTTACATCTTGCACATAAATGAGACACGTGATGCAGACCTGCTTCATGCCCATGAGACAAAAGCTGCACAATTTGCTTATATCTGCAGACTTTTTCTACAAGTCCCTTATATTATCACCCGTAGAGTAGACAACCGTATTAAAGAGAACTTCTTTAACCGCCTGATCTATAGCAATGCACATAAGACAGCGGTACTCTCATTGGCCATACAAGATGAAGTCTTGAGAGTAGTCCCTCAAGCCTCGACTACGATCATTGCCAGTGCATATTCCCCTTTGAGTGTGGATGAGCAGAAGGTCACGGTCTTACAGCAGCGTTTTGAAGGAAAGTTCCTTGTCGGTAATATCGGAGCACTTGATAATGCCCATAAAGGGCAGGCTTATCTAATAGAGGCGGCCAAGACCTTGGAGAAGAGCCATCCCGCACTACACTTCATCCTCCTTGGCAGTGGGATCGACGAGGCTGCCTATAAAGAGCAGGCAAAAGGTCTGAGCAACATCACCTTTGAAGGTTTTGTAGATAATATTGGTGACTATCTCACACGCTTTGATCTCTTTGTCTTTCCCTCTTTGCATGAGGGCCTAGGCTCCATCCTCTTTGATGTGATGCGTTTTGAGGTCCCCATCATCGCAACAGAGGTAGGTGGTATTCCCGATATCATCATCGATGGGAAAAGTGGTCTTCTGATCCCTGCTGGCGATTCAGAAGCAATAGAGAAGAGTATTATACGTCTATACGCTGACCATGAGACAAGGTCATCGTTCGTAGC
>JADGEC010000212.1 GCA_016744575.1 Sulfurimonadaceae bacterium
ATCACAAGGCTCGCGACGCAAGTAGAGGTACTTGTCGATGACTTTCAGCGATTGCGAAAGACGCTAATAGCCATAGGGCTCTTGATTCTTTCTGGAGGTGCGGCGGTGACGCTTGCTCTCTTCCTGGAGATCGTCACAAAAAGTTAAAGTGTCTGGGCGCGGGCCTAGACGATAAACTGAAACCACACCCGCGAGTTCTTTATCAAATTCAGATTCGTCTAAAAGACGAGTTTTGGCATTTATGTATAGCAGCATCCGACGATAACGGGACGATGCTGCACTTATGCAAATGTGCATACAAATACACAGAAAAGGAGCACTCGATGAATGAGACAGTCTCAATTGACAAGCCAGACACAGAGCAGCTTGGCACAGAAGAGGTGCCTATATGGCGAAGAGAAGATGACAGCATCATCTATGACCATAAGTCGGCTAATAAATATGCAAAGTACATCGTAGCATTTATCGTTGCGATCATGGGAACTATGGGCTACACGCTAGGCATCCAAGGTCAAGAGCAATTGATCGCCGGGTTAGTGACACTTGGCTCGATGGGAACAATACTATGGGTGAACATAAACAACCTGCAGAGCGCAAAAAAAACACATTAAAGGATCGGTTATGGAAAAGACATCAGCACCAGAGGGACATGTAGGAAATGGCGGAGAGCCGTTTGTGGATTGGGCGGGAAGTGGAACGCCTCCTGAGCAGGAAGAGAAGCCATGGTACACGTCAAAAACAGTAATAGCGGGAGTCGTCACTGTAGTAGCTTCGGCAGTAGGTATGATCTGGGGGATTGACATCTCAGAGGCGACGCAAAAAGAGTTTGTGTCAAGTATCGCTCTTATAACTACAGCAGCGTTTGGCCTCTTCACTACGTATGATCGCTTTAAAGACAAAAAGCCTCTTACGAAATGAGCAAGTTCAAGACGTTCTTAGAGGCTATGAAGATGTTGGTCTCAGCATTTAAGACAGTATGGCCCTATATGCAAAAGATAAAAAAGGGGTGGCGTGATGAGAAGATCAAAACAGAGATCCGTGAACGCGATAGTGATGCTATGTCTGAGCGTATTAACTCTAAGCTTTAACGGATGTGCTACGAGACCCTTAAGCACATCTGAGGGGTCGAGGGGTGTGTTCCTTCCTGATGCCGACGGGAACAGGACTGCACCATTTGACGGCTTTTTGATGTCAATCGAGATGCTTGTCGGAGTCAACGATAGACTAGAGGAGTGTGATCAATGAACTATCACCTTGGAAAAAGATCGATGACGAACCTGATTGGCGTTCACCCAGCCCTCGCTTTCGTAGTCACAGAGGCTATCAAGATCACTGAACAAGACTTCACAGTCTTTGAGGGTGTCAGGAGTCTTGAGAGACAGAAAGCTCTCTTAGCTTCAGGAGACTCGCAAACGTTGCATAGCTATCATCTCTATGGTCTTGCGGTCGACCTGGTGGCTTGGGTGGACGGGCAACCGAGTTGGGACCCGAAGTATTATCCGGCTATTAATCGTGCCGTAAAAGCCGTTATGGCACGATACAACATTAACAGTACGATAGAGAATGGTGCCGATATCTGGAACGGGTGGGATCATCCACATTGGCAGATGTCAGGGATGATGGCTTATTATGATGTCAGAGAGTTGGCGGCGTAAAGTTCAAAAGTAGGATAGCTCTATATAGTAAAGTGTATAGTCTTGATATTGTAGAATATGAAAGTAGGGGCAGGGTGCCTTTGGAGTTGGAAAGAATTTCTTTATAACTGTGTCTGGATTGTGTCAAGATACCTACAAATACCTAGCAGAACTGTCACAATAACCCCTGAAAGCCCCTATTTTAGGGCTTTACCGAACTCGGCTTATCGTTGTACCTAAACGCTGTAATGCCCTATTTTAGGGGCTTTCAGTATCTTCATTTCACCTACTGTCACATCAGTGTCACAAAACAGCCCATTACCTAGACCTATTTTGATATTCCTTTTCTTGAAAACGCTTGCATGATGTTTTAATGATATCTTCGGGTCGTCAAAATATCTTTGTAGTAGTGACGACACTATTATGTCGAAGTGTGAACCGATAGTCCTTAAGTACATTGACATCTGCCATGCTTCCACCACTGTATTTACACGATATGACCCAACCAGCATCTGAGAAACTCATATTCGAACAGCTTTTAAAGTGGACTGACCTTCTATCTTTCACTCGTTTCTTTACGAACACTCTAATAGCAGATGGTATACCATCGAGATCGTTGATCACAGGCCTCTCCCCGATCTTTTGCTCTAGCTCTTTGACTTTTATCGCATAGTAGGTATGTTTTTTGATGTATCGCAGGTTGGATGGGTCCAAATCCATCAGTGTCTTATACATATGTATGTTTGTGTAGATCTCTTGCACCGGGATACTCTTAAGCTCACTTACCAAGAGACTTTCTTGCTGTGACTTTTGCTGTTTACTCAAGGGTGTCGCTGCCAGTTCCAGTACCGGCGTCAAGCCTGATAGTGCTATACCTGTGATAAGGATGACTATAGACATCGAAAATAAGATACCCGTTACACGGGAGCTTTTTCTTTTTGGTGAGAAGGCTCCACAATGTGGGCATCTTGCATCGCCTTCGCTTAAGATACCGCTACATGATCTACAGTATATC
>JADGEC010000110.1 GCA_016744575.1 Sulfurimonadaceae bacterium
CCATCATGATACGAGTCAGCTTGATGATATGCTGTTGAAGCAAAGACAGAGGCTGACTTCTCTGTCTTTGCTTCAACAGCATATCATCAAGCTGACTCGTATCATGATGGAGATGGGAATCTCATAAAAGACTCAGATACACGCTCAGAGCAGTCTCACGTAGTACTTGGTCATAGACTAAACGATACAAATATAGTCAAGGTCTATTATGATACTTTGGAAAAAGATTACGGGATCCCAAATGCTACACAAGAGTCTACAGACATAGATATGGAGCAAGAACGTTATGGTCTTGTATGGCATGCAAAAGATCTCTTTGACGTTTTTGAGTACATGCAGACAGAAGTCTCCTATAGTGATTATCTTCATTATGAGTATGAAGGTCCAAGTGCGGATGGGCTATTTGGACAAGAGCAACTGAACCTCTCAAATACATTTGGCCTGGATCTTGACTCATGGCATGTTGATGGAAATGTAGAATATATGAGCAACCAGTTAAAAGTGTGTCATGAACATGGAAAGTGCACCTCTTTCAGTAATGCAGATAGAGCAGACAACATAATAGATGGTGCAAGGATGATAGCGACGACTCAAGACAGTGACAACCCAAATGGCTTGGGGTTCTCGCATGGTCATCCTATGCCCAACATGGATGAGTCACTTTTAAAGAGTGGTCTGGCATTTCGTAACTTTTATAGTGATATGCATGAGATGACGTTCTCTGTACGTGCTGATATAAGAAGCCTGGACCCAGATAGTAAAAACATCCAACAAGAGTGGCTTGTCCCCGAGAGTATAGATCCGAACTACTATGATACGATCAATGACTCTGCAGTGAGTGCAAGCATAGGGCTGTATAGCTTTTTTGGTGATGATGTCACAACACAGACTTCACTCTCTTACGTCCAAAGACTTCCATCTTCGACAGAGCTTTTTTGGAATGGTTTTCATCATGCTACAAATACTTACATCATGGGAGATAGATACTTGGACAATGAGGAGTCTTTTAACTTTGACTTTGATGTCATGTGGAGTCTTGATGAGTTCACAACTGAGGGGAGTATCTTTTACTATGACTTTTCAAACTATATCTATCAAACGCAGCTCCTGGGAGATGACGATGTCCCTATAAACGTAAATTCTATATCTGGGATCGGTCATGATGCTTATGCATGGGGTATGACAGGTGTGGGTGCAGTAGTCTATGGAGCAGCTATAAAAGAGACTTACAAGAAAAAGCTACAAACTCACAGCATAGAGGCTTCCGTGGCGTTTGAAGCGATTCGCGGAGAACTAAAAGATGGCTCAAACATCCCTCGTATGCCACCCTTTAGTGTTAACACGACATTCAAGCATAAGTACCATGGCCTGAGCACGACTTTAAGCTATAAGTATGTCGACAAAAGCAGGTTTGAAGCCAGCAATGAGACAAGCACACCTGCATACAGTTGGTTAAGCGCTTATATTGAGTACGCCTATAAGAGTAAGTATTTAGAAGGAAGCATCTTTGTAAAAGGCGAAAACCTTACTGATTCACAGGCCTATAACCATCTCTCATTCTTGAAAGAGACAGCTCCTTTACCCGGTAGACAGATAAGTGCAGGAGTGACACTAGATTTTTAAGAAGAGTAGAGACGAGACTCGATCATTACTATTGACTCTCTCTATTCTTTTTCTGAAAATAACGCTTACTCAACTTAAACACTACAGGACTGAGCAGTATCAAGGCTATAAGATTTGGTATAGCCATCAGTGCGTTGAGCGTATCTGCAAGCAGCCAAATAAACTCTAACTGCGCGATCGCACCAAGTGGGATAGCCAGTACCCAAGCTATTCTAAATGGGGTGATAGCCTTCTCACCAAATAGAAACTGCGCACTCTTCTCACCGTAAAAACTCCATCCAAGCAAGGTCGTAAAAGCGAAGAAGACCAGCCCGATGGTGACGATGTAGCCACCGACTCCCGGCAGGACTGACTCAAAAGCAGCGGTAGAGAGTGAAGCTCCAGAGAGACCACTGCTCCACTCTCCTGATGTGATGATGACCAGTCCGGTAATAGAACAGATGACGATGGTGTCTATGAAGGTACCCAGCATCGCTATCATGCCCTGCGTGACAGGACTGTTGGTCTTTGCTGCAGCGTGAGCTATCGGCGCACTACCCAGACCTGCTTCGTTTGAGAAGATCCCCCTCGCTACACCAAAACGGATAGCTGCCCATACTGCTGCTCCGGCAAAACCACCCGTCGCTGCGACTGGTGTGAAGGCATAAGTGAAGATCATCTCCAGTGCTCCGGGAATAGCCGGTGCGTTGATTACAAGGATGACGATCCCACCACCGACATAAAGCAGTGCCATCAGCGGGACCAGCTTTCCTGCGACCTCACCAATACGCCGTACTCCTCCGATGAGCACAAAGAAGACCATGACAGAGAGCATCAGACCTGTCAGTAAAGGCGGGACATGAAAGGTACTCTCCATCGCATCAGCGACTGAGTTGGACTGGATGGTATTGCCGATGCCAAATCCGGCGACTACAGCAAGTAGTGCAAATGTCGTGCCCATCCAGCGCCATCTCCTGCCCAGACCGTTTTTGATGTAATACATCGGGCCGCCGACATGGTTCCCATTAGCGTCACGCTCTCGGTAATGCACCGCCAGGACTGCTTCTGAATATTTTGTCGCCATCCCGACCAGGGCAGTCATCCACATCCAAAAAAGCGCTCCCGGACCACCAAGAAAGATAGCAGTCGCTACCCCTGCGATATTCCCTGTCCCAACCGTAGCAGAGAGTGAGGTCATCAGCGCATTAAAAGGGCTTATCTCACCATCACCTCCACCGGAGCGTCCTCTCCAAAGTAACACAAACGCACTGACCAACTGACGTAGCGGCATCAGACGCAGACCGCTCATCAAGTAGAGACCCGTTCCCAGTATAAGGACCAACATAAGCGGCCCCCAGACAACACCATTGACCGACGTTATTACTTCACTTACCCACTCCAGCATCTGTATCCTTTACTTTTGTCTGATACTACCATGTAAAGACTTCGACAAAAAGATATGCTTTAAGATCAAGACCAGTAACGGTAATTTTGTAGGCTACAACCCATCCAGGTAAGATCTATAGAGCAGGATGTGTAATTAGGTCACTTATCACCTGATCTTTTTTATATGTCCATAATCGATCATGACTTTAACTTGATCTATGCGACAATAACCCATTAAAATGAAGGTATGTCTTGAAAGATAAGTTATTGCTCATCGAGCAACAGAACAATGCACTTCATAGACTTAACGAGATCGCAGCCATCTCCAAAATAAGCCCTAAAGAGACACTTAGAAAAGCTTTAGAGATAGGCAGGCAATATTTCGGTCTGGAATTTGGGATCGTCAGTCATATTGTCGGTGAAGCGTACACGGTCGATGTCCAATCATCCCCTCCTGATACCTTACACGATGGACAACTGTTCGCACTGGGTCTGACGTACTGTAAGACCACTTTAGATATAGATGACGTCCTTGCGATCACAGATGTAACCAGGTCAGAATATGTCGGTCATCCATGTCATCAAGAGCTTGGACTTATCTCCTATATTGGTGCTGTGATCAGGGTCGACTCTAAGATACATGGTACCATCAACTTCTCCTCGCCAAATGCCAGACAACTCGAATACGACCAAATAGATGATGAGTTCATGAGGCTGCTTGCCAGATGGGCGGGCTCCTTTTTAGAAAGGCAATCTACACTTGATGAGCTCTCATTCACAAAAAAACGATTTGAGATGCTATTTGAGAACAATGCATCAGGTATATTACTGGTAGACAAAGATTGTAATATCATCATGACCAATAAACGTATTTGTGAGATCCTAGGTTATCCCAGAAATGAGTTATTAGGGCAAAAAGCCAAGGTAGTCCATATTGATGAGACATCCTACAAGACTATGAAAGAAGACTTTTTAAAGATAAAAGAGGACGCTTACATAAAGAGAGAGTATCAACTAAAAAGAAAAGACAATAGACATATATGGTGTGAGTTTTTCGGCTCCCCAATAGAACTGGCAGAACATGACACCGGTATTGTCTGGAGTATCTTGGACATAACGACTCAAAAAAAATTGAGAGACATGCTTAAGCTACATGCGACGACTGATTATTTGACAGGCCTTAATAATAGAAGATATTTTACAAGTCGACTGGAAGAGGAACTTTCCAGGATAAAACGTGATAAAAAACGAACGACTGCGTTGATGATGTTTGATCTCGATCACTTCAAACTCATCAATGACAGTCTGGGGCATCTAATGGGAGATGCCGTACTAAAGAGATTTGCCGAGGTCTTGAAGAAGAACCTGCGTAAGACAGATATCGCCGGAAGGATCGGTGGAGAAGAGTTTGCTATGGTATTACCAGACACCGATCTGGAAAAAGCTGCAGTCTTGGCAAATAGGATCAGAGAAGAGGTCATAGATCAGACAACGACTGTCGAGGGGGAATACGCCCATCTTACAGTGAGCATAGGTCTGACACTATTGACCTATGATGACTTCGGTTTTGAAAGTGCTTTTGCACGTGCAGACAGTGCGCTCTATCTGGCAAAAAAGAATGGACGAAACAGAGTCGAAAGAAGTCCCTAGGTCATGTGAACATCTTGTCACCAAAGCAATAAGAAGAGCATCGATAAAAAACTCAAAAACATCCCAGGTCTCTAACTCTTTCTCTTTGCAATAGCATCAAGCAGCGATCAGACATTTTGATACACTTACGTAAAGAAGTCCAGTACTGCGTCATGTTCATCACTCTCTTCGATCAGTCGATCATCTGCTCCTAACATCTAATCGTACAGTCTTGAACTGACATCTCGATAGTACTTGGACATATGCCTGAAGGTCCTGATGAGAGACGACTTATAAAAATAGTAACAAAATAACGCCTATTCTCTAAAATCATAATATTAAGACACATTCATTCTAATTATTATATATATTACCATACAATCAACTATTAGCAGGGTACCTTCAAAGACCCATCATCTCAATAGAACCAAAAAGTCAATACAAGGGCTTTATCATGGTAGAAAACAGAAAAAAGATCTCATTCATCTTACTTATCGTGCTTTCAGCAGTCTCTATAACGATGCTTGCACTGATAGCTTTTAACCTTCAAGAGTATGGATACAATAACGCAAAAAGTCGAGCCACAGCCGTCGCGAAAGTCGTCGAGATCGGCCTTACCTCGCATATGCTCAATAAGACCATGGATAAAAGAGCACAGTTCATCACTCAGATCGAGCAGATGGAGAACATCGAAAGATTGTGGTTAGTACGTGGGGCCGCGATCATCAAGCAGTATGGTGAGGGCTTACAAAATGAGATCGCACACGACGAGATAGACAAAGAGGTATTGAAGACAGGCAAGATTCGTGAAGTCCATCTCGATCCTAGCTTCGCAAGCAGTAGTTACCGTGTCACTATCCCCTATAAGGCAAGGACAGATGGCAGTATCGACTGCTTAAGCTGTCATGATGCACAAGTAGGCGATACGCTTGGAGCCATCACCATCGAGATGGACGTCAGTGACCTGAAGACAGAGGCAATGAGGTTCATCGGCTATATCAGTCTGTTTGCACTGTTCCTGATCTTATTCGTCCTACTCTTCGTCAATCGACTCATCGGACCTTATCTACATATATTCGACTCTATAAAACGTGTGATGCAGGGAGCACAGCAGGGAGACTACTCACAACGCATCACCGATGCACGCTCTAAAGAGAGCAAGGAGGTCCAGACCTGGGTCAACACACTTCTTGAAAAACTTCAAACATCTCTGAACAATATTGAGAGTAATATACATACCTTGACACATAGTAAAAGTGTCGATACCGATCCGCTCATAGAGGCCAAACGAACGGTGACAAGACTATCTCAAATATACGACTTTAGAAAAGCCCTCGAGCATGATGAGCAGTTATCGCATCTTTACAGTAGACTGGCTATGGTCTTACATCAACAGTTCAAGCTTGATGATCTCAATATCATCGAAGCAGATAACACCAAGATGACTACACAAGTGGTCCATATGGAAAAAGGACTGCTTTGTGACGTTGAAGACGGCTGTCATGCTCACAGGACTAACAGTACTGCCGACTCATGCCAATTCCATGGGTTCTGTATGCAGATGCCCTTAGGAGATGTAGACTATATCTGTGTGCCTTACTCCATATCCAATGATCTTGACCTCGTGATATCCATCATCACAAGCAGTGATGAGGAGGCTGATAGAGTGCGTACCTTACTTCCCTCTATCGAAGATTATATCGATGTTGCAAGACCGCAGATCATCAACAAAAGACTTATGCAGACCCTTGAACGTTCTGGACAAACAGATGCCTTGACAGGTCTGTACAATAGAAGATACCTCGTAGAGAACGTAGAGATCATCACACAACAGTTAAGACGTACCAAGATGACCTACGGAGTCTTGATGACAGATATCGACCACTTTAAGATACTCAATGACACCTATGGACATGATGTCGGAGATATAGCCATCAAGACTATTGCAGATACCTTGCAGCAGAATGTGCGAGCATCCGACACCGTCATCCGTCTTGGTGGCAAAGAGTTCATCGTACTTTTATACAATTGTGATGTAGCGTACATCAAAGAGGTCGCTGAAAAGATAAGAGGAGCATTCGCAAAGACCAAGATAAAAGCTGAGACAGCGTGCTTGCAAAAGACCATCAGTATAGGTGCCGCAATATTTCCTGAACATGATGAAGATCTCTGGAAGTGCATCAAATATGCGGACATCGCACTTGAGCATGCAAAAAGTACCGGAAGGAACAGAGTGACACTCTTTGATACATCACTGTTAGATACAACAAAAGTGAAAAGTAGTAGAGGCATTTGACAGCTCTAGACAAAAGCTATTTTTCTCATCTCCTTCTTAAGATATGTGCCATAGCGCCTTAATATAAAAAGGGAGAAAGAAAGATACGCTGTAAAATAATAAGACAGCATGAAGACTATTGATCGCATTTGATCCTTGCCTATCACCTCAGCTTTTCAAAAAGACCCATCGCTAAGCCTCCGTAAGCTCGTTTAGTATTATATTTCTCAGAGAGATCAGATCTGACTCTCGAATACACTGATCACGACTAGGTCTATTTTATAGATGAATGGTTATTCATATAAAAGTTATGATATATTCTCATAAACGAATGACTATTCATATAAAGGCAAAGAGACTTGAAATGCTAGCGACCAAAAGAGATCCTGATATCATTCGGGATCTGGCTAATGTAGAAGTGTACATCGCAGTCTTCGAACAAGGGAACATGTCGTTTGCAGCAAAGGTCCTAAATTGCTCACAACCTATGATCTCAACACGTATAAAAAACATGGAGACAGTTCTAGGAACACGTTTGCTCATCAGAAAACATAAAGGTCTATTATTTACGACAGAGGGAAAGGCCCTCTATGACATCATGAAACGTTGCGAGACATCTATCCAGCATGCGGAAAATAGACTTGAAAAGATGAAAGAGAAGCATTTCTCTTTTACTTTTGGCATCTCTTCCACACTTGCCGGGCATGTCTTGCCACGCTGTCTTCATGGCATGCAGAGCGTAGTAGATACTGAACTGTTTTTTAAAGATGACCGAAGTGAGCACATCATAGATGGCGTCCATGAAGAGAGTATCGACATGGCGATAGTGGATTCGAAACAGGTCCGAGAAGGTATGGCCCAGCATGACTGGTTAAAAGACGAGATAGTGTTGTTTAGCAGGGAACCTCTGAGTCAGGATATCGATCCTGAAACCCTCAAAACGCTCTCTTTTATATTTTATACCAAGCGCTCCTATATGAATAGTCACATAGAAGACCTTTTTCAGAGGTTACACATCCAAAAACCTTTACTTGAGAGTCTATGTCATCTCGATGATGTCACTGCGGTCAAAGAGGCAATACTACATCATCCCAAACATGATGGAAGACAACTTGTCTCGTGGATCCCGAAGAGTGCTATCGAGGATGAACTGGCTTCCAACAGACTTTACGCCTCACGGATAGGTGGAGACATCATAGAGTATCCGCTATATCTGCTCTATAAGCAAAAACGTAGTCTTGATCCCACTTTCATCAAGTTGATAGAGCACCTGGAAGAAGTATAAAAGCAGATATTCAAGTCTGATCTGGGCGTATTAATACCTTAGCTCAACTAGACCCTAAGGTCTTGTCATATTTTTCTTACTAAAGTCAACCCATCTGCTATTGGTAACATACTAAGATCCACTCTCTTATCTTGTTTTATTTTTTTATTTAACTCTCTCATTATAAATATATCTTGATCTGATATTCTTCCTTTCATATCCTCATCTAATAGGTCTCTATCTACAACTGACCCAAAGAGTAAGACATTGTCGATGGCAATTATCCCACCTTTTTTTAAAAGTAATAAAGATCTTTCATAATACTCTATATAGTTGCTCTTATCAGCATCAATAAATATAAAATCAAATGTCTCTTCTTCATCATTTTTTAGTAGGTCATTTAGCGTATCAAGAGCTGGTGCTATTTTAAGATCTATTTTATGACTAACATTTGCTGATTCCCAATATTTTAAACCAATGTTTGCCCATTCAGTATTAATATCACAAGTCGTGACCCTTCCATCATCCGGTATAGCCAATGCCATTGACAAGGCACTATATCCTGTATATGTCCCGATCTCTAAACATTTTTTTGCATTAGTTAGCTTTAACAAAAAAGCCATAAACTGACCTTGTTCAGGTGGTATTTGCATAATTGAGTTAGCATCTTTATCTGTCTCTTCTCTTAATGCTTTTAGCATAGAGTTTTCTCTTAATGATGCAGATAAAATATATCGATAGATATCATCTGAGAATTGAATATCATTTTTTTGCATTTTCATCCTTTCTAAATATTATGTTTGCGAAGAGCGATGTAAACTCCCTTACCGGCCTAGGGTTGTCACTTCGCTCTAAAATCCAATGGCATCAAGCCGCGATTTGATATTTTAATACTCTTACCTAAAGAAGTCCCGTACAACCTTGTACTCATCACTCTCTTCGATCATTCATGCTCTTAGCATCTAGTCGTGAGGCCTTTAGCTGATATCTTGATAGTACTTAAATATACACCTGACGGTTCACATAAGAGATGACAAAAGTAAAAATTATTTTTTATTAATGTAAGATTAGCATCAAAATATATCCATAAATAGCGGGTTGTCCCCTGACTCTAGACTTCTGATGAGATATGTGAGGGGCATTCTAAAGTAGAGGGTCGTGACCTGACCCTAAAGTACACGTTGATCTCTCAGGCTCGGTCATGGCTCAAAGTCATACATATCAAGCGGAGATTGCTCGATATTCTTCTTCTTCATCTTTCTAAAGACCCATCCTATAAAGAGGAGCAACACTATGCCTGCGAGTAGATAAAAGATCATAGTACCACCTGATGTGGAGGTAGATGCAGAGCCTGGACCAGCTGCTGTCTCCAACTCCCTCTGCTCATCTTCCATACTCTTCGACCAATCTACGACAACAGCCATCTCTTTGATCTTCACAGACGGTTTGGGGAGCAACGTCTCTTTCTCGTTTGTAGCTACAGGCACATTAGACGCGATATTAACTGGATCATATCTGCTTACAAAGGCATCCGCGAAGCTCTCGCGAGTCTTATCGATGACTGGCTGAAGGACATCGACATCACTAAATGGTCCGATAGCTATCCTATGATACTCACCAGAAGGCCTTATCGCATAATCAAAGCCATATGATCTTTTCAGCTCTACGACATCTTCATGTTGCTCTATCGTCTTTTGCAATACCAGAAGCTGTTTGTCCGCTCTCTCTTTAGATATGAACGACCCAATGATGATATACATCTCTGTTGCAGCAGCATATGCCGGAAATAGAAGCGACATGAGAAGGAAAAAACGTACTATGAATCCCATAGGATCCCCTTTAAAAGTATTTGGCAAGCGTAACATAAAAAATCACCGATTATCTTGAAGGAGGCGTCTGTGTATATGATTCGTGTGACCCACTATCATGCCAAAAGTACAGGTAGGAATAGATAGCACTTGTTTTATCCTGTACTGCTAAAAGAGGATGAGACGAGCAGAGAGCCGTGATGTCATACTTTGATGAAGAACGTGGTAATAAGGTAGCTGCAGATGATCATGCTTCAGACTTACTATTATATTCTCTTCAATAGGTAGAGATCCACTCTGATCTTCCCATCCACTGATGTCATACTTCGATGTTATACGTAGCTATCTGTTTTTCAAGTGGAGGATATTCTAAAGTAGTGGGTCGTGACTAGACTCTTAAGACTCTAAGTCGTAGGATATCGATGTGCGTATGAAGAGTTTTTCGTTATAATCAGTAAAATCAAGGCTTGGTGTCACTATGGATAAAACAGATATCTTGGATTATCTTACTAACCACAAAGAAGAGTTTAAAAGTAGGTTTGGGATTGCTGCTATGGCTCTTTTTGGTTCATTTGCCCGAAGTGAAGCCAATGAGGGAAGTGATATTGATCTACTCATCCAATATGTCAATGAACCGGGAGACGTCTACACTAAAAAACGCTTGTTTAGAGCAGAGCTACAAAAACATTTTCACCGTCAGGTCGATCTGGCAAATGAGAAATGTCTTAAGTCCTATGCCAAAGACGATATTTTAAAAGATGCGATCTATGTCCGATGAGCGTAAAAATCTATTAGCTATTCTCGAAGCCATAGAGAAGATAGAGCGTTATTCAGAACCCTTTGATGATGATGACGATTTTTACCATCATGAGATGAACTTTGATGCAGTGATGATGCAGTTTGTTGTTATCGGAGAGATGGTTCTAAAACTTGATGATAAATGGAAACAGCAACACCAGAAAGTGCCCTGGAAAGAGATCAAAGACTTTCGTAATATTGTCGCTCATGATTATTTTGGTATTGACTCTGTTGAGATCTGGAGTATAATCAAAGAGCATATACCTACACTGAAACAGCAGATCCAATCAATACTTAAAACTTAAAAGATTGAAGATATTGATACCTATTTCCCCACCTTTTTTGTTACTGATGAACTGGAAGGCATTAAAAGTAGTAAGTTGTCACCGGACCCCACAACTTCAAACCTCACTATCGGAAGAGATTCGATTGTCATAAATCGTCACCTTAAAGTTTAAAATGATTCGCCGATTTTAAAAATATTCTAGTGAAACAGTAGTGGGTTGTCACCCGACCCTATCATTTCCGAGACTTTTAATCCCGAATTTAAATCCGAAGTGCAATCTTTGAGAATCAGAAGATCAGAGATAGTGCTTTAGGGGTTTGAAGAGGCTAGATGATAGAATCCCACTTC
>JADGEC010000213.1 GCA_016744575.1 Sulfurimonadaceae bacterium
GAGAAGGACCTCATCTTGATAGACTCTGAAGCCGTCTTCGACATCGGAGCTATCACTCCAGTTGATAGTAAGTGCCGTCTCGTTGAGATCGGTGACGTTCATATCTGTCGGTACAGCTGGCTTGTTGTTGTCCAATGGGTCTGTCGGATCGGTACCACTTAGATACTCTTTGTAGTTCGATACCCCATCCCCATCACTGTCAAGGTCTCTGTCAGAGGCATCAAGATGGTTTAGAAAGTAGGTGATCTCAAAGCTATCGGGCATACCATCACCATCATCATCGGTATCGGCATTATTACCTGTTCCATCACCATCGGTATCTAGCCACTCAGCAGGGTCATTGGGAAAGACATCGAGAGTGTCTTCATGACCATCACCGTCACTGTCGAGAGTCTCAGACTGGTAGGAGCTTGTGATGTCCATCGTATAATGTGCAGAGGCTTCGTAATCCCAGCGTCCTTTATGGATCAACATCTCATATGTCCCATTTGGTAGAGTCGTCATGACCGTGTTATTGCAGTTTTGACCTGCTGAGTCACATCCATCAGTTGCGTAGACCAGTCTACGATCGGCGTCATACAAGCTGATATAGAAATACCAGGCAGCATAACCGATATTATTGCCATTAAAACTTGTCTCACCTCCAAGTTCTACGATATAAGTATCACGGTCCGTTCCAGGTAAGTGCCCTTCGATCGTATGACCGTTTACTGATCTATTTTGAACATCATCTGATTCAAGTGATTCATCGAGCTCACTGTTGTTGTCAGCTAACTTGACTCTATTTTGCCTGATCGTCCTAACATTGTCGGCGGCATCAGCACTGCCTTCGACTATACCTATGGGAAGACCTGAGTCTTCATGTGTAATATTTGGATTGGAAAAATAGCCGATCTGAGGTCTGTCATAACTCATGATCGTCGCAAATCGATCAGTGACATCATGTCCATAAGCGAACGAATACATCGGAGTACCGCTGGAGTGGTCATGATCATGAAAGCAGCCAAAATTATGTCCCAGTTCATGGGCATATGATAAGTCAGAGCAGTAACTTCCACCAGTTCTGCTACCGTATAGGACCACTGAGAATGCATTGAGCATACTTGATGATGAAAAAGTCGGTGTGATCCCTAAGCCACAATAATCGTTAACATGTTCAAACGTACCGATCAGGGAGACTGCATCTGCTTTGTATTGTATACGGGCATGACGTACAAATCCATCATCTTTAAGTGCAGATAAAGAGACTCCGAGGTCTGAGGTGTCATTGAGTACTGAATCGGAAGGTATCTGCTGGATATGTACAAGCTCTAAAGTGACCTCAGTCAAGCTGTCACTGTAGCTTGTCGCAGCAAGGTCAAATAGATTCTGTATACTTGATTCTGCAGCTTCTCCGTAACGGTCTTTAAAGGCCTGTGTATACAGTAACATGATGTCGACCGTCGTAGAGCCGCTAGGACTTATAGCACTTTTTTTCTCTACTTCGATTGTAGGGCTTTTTCGTAAAGGGCTATTTGGAATAGGGATGAGCTGCTCTTCTAAAATAGAGTCTTCACCAAAAGTCAGCATTTGATTCGGGTCACTTTTTTCGACATGGTAATACCCATTATCAAATACGATCTTATAGGTCTCACGTCTGAGAGTGATAGTACCTGTCAATATGCCATTTTTGACACTGAGGACTGCTTTGGCATTCTCTTTATCATTAGAACCAAACCAGCTGAAATCATCACTCTTTCCTCTTTGTTTCAGACGTTCGACATAGATGATGATCTGTTCCTCAGCACTGAGATCGACCAAGATGGCTTCTCTTGCTGCTGCATTGTCGATTTGCAGTAAGACATCGAGATCTAGTGTGACAGCTAATGCTCCTTCAATTGGCATAGCAGCCATCTTTTCATCAGCTACTGTTGACTTAGGTGCATCGATCATCTGCGTGAATGGACGTATTTCAGAAGCTTGTAACTGAAAAGAGTCTCGAGGTAAAAACAGATAAAAGGTAAAAAATACGATGCTAGTAAGGTTCTTTGGATGATATATTTCTATTTTAAGCTCCTTTTAAAAAGAAGGAGTATAGTAACTAATTGATACTATGTTTTATGTTATACCGATACCTAGTTCTCCTCAGATGATTGATTTTTCAAAATAAAATCAATGATCAGCAAAGGAGATAGTTGGAAAGAAGTGCTTCCCCCGGTTTGAATGGGACTTGTTGGGTTGGTCCCGGCATTGATCTCATCGAGATTACTTATGCCGTCACCATCACTGTCTAAAAGGGCATCAGTCGGGTCAAGTGGGTCGAATCCGTAGGCTATCTCATCGGTATCAAGGATACCGTCACCGTCATCATCAGTGTCGAGGATATCCGGGACACCGTTGTTGTCACTATCGATAAGGCTCTTGGTCGTGACATGAAATGCGCTGCTGTTGTTCTCACCGCTTTGGTTGAAGGCACCAAGGATGAAGCTATAAGTCGTGTTGGCATCAAGGCCTTCGAGTGCATAGGACGTACTGTTCTGTTCAAGAGTGATAAGGAGTATATTGTCCTGATAGACTCGGTATCCGTCTTCCGCATCCGAAGCATCACCCCAAGTCATGAGAAGTGAGGCTTCATCG
>JADGEC010000214.1 GCA_016744575.1 Sulfurimonadaceae bacterium
GCTATAGACATCGTCGGGTGTTGTATCAGGATCGATCTCATCGCATCCGCTGGTAAATAGAAGTGTGCTGATAAGCACAGTACCCAGTAAAAGTGTTTTCATCTCTATCCTTTTTTACTCTACAAGCAGCGTGGTGCTGTAGCCGTCTATTGGTGTAGTAAGTGCCTTGTCTGTGATCTGAAGCTTCTGTGCGACCTTTGGGTTGATGACATAACTGATCCAGGTAGCGGTCACTTTGTCACCTTTTTGAAGATCATCGATCATGTAGATGACCTCTTTACTTGTCATTGCTTCAAGGTTCTGGTTCAGCTTATAGCCTACTGCTTTACCAGGTAGAGAAGGTTCTCCTTCACTATTTTTAAAGACGATGATGAAGGTAGCCTCTTTATCCTCTATCGGTGACTTTGTGAAGTTGCTCCAGATCACCTGCCCCTCTCTGCTCACAACAGTCTTGACAAACTTAAGGCGCATCGGCTGGGTGATGATCTTATGGCCCATCTTGTTGATGATACTTAGTGTTATTTCGTTCTCTTCTTGTCTCAGTTTGAGTTCGACCGCTTTTTTGACCATCTCTGCCGAGTGTACGCCCAGAAACTCATGAGTCGCATACTCATCGCGTCCACGTTTGTTGTAGTTCTCTATACCTCCGGCCTCTTTGGGCATGTGGCATCCTATGCAGTCGCTTGTCTTCTCATGTTGATCGAGTGTATTACAGACCTGGACCTCATGAACGTTCTCTTTATGTGAGTGGCATCCCATACAGACCTCACTGTTCTTATATATCTCATTGGGACCGCTTTCGTGTTTATCACTGCTGTCGGGATCGCCCAGGTTGGCAAAGAAATGAGGTTTACCTCCATCTTTGGCACTGGAGAAGTTTATGTTATAGGTCTTTCCATGATAGATCTTTGAGATCTGATGACAGTAACTGCATGATACTCCATCAGTCTGGCGTACATCTTTTGCGTTAGGCTGCTCCATACCTCGGATCATAGCTGCGAGGTTCTTTGTAGCGGGCATATGACACAGTGCGCAGGTATATTTATCTTTTGAGACGCGTTCTTTCATCTTTCGGTGGACATCATCGCTAAAAAGTGAGGAGTTATGGTGCATCGACTTGGTATGCTCGGCATAGATCATCTCATGACACTCATCGCAGCTCTTACTATCCATATACTCAGCCTGGATCGATACCGACCACAGTAGTAAAAAGGCTATTATCCATCTCATCACGACTCCTTAATATTTAGCCAGATCGTATTTCTCCCAAAGCGCGGGTGCATTGGCATGTCCGCCTTCGATAGCCTGCAGTGTCCAGCGTTTAGCTTTGATGAACTCCTCTTTGGAACTGTATATCTCACCTAGCAGATAAGCGGCTCCGGCATCACCAGCTTTGGCATTCTTCTCTAGCCAAGGTATGGCTTTATCAAACTTTATGAGCTGCATATAGATACGTCCCACTGTTGCTTCTGCCTGTGGATGACCTCTTTGTGCAGCACTCTCAAGATACTGTGCTGCTTTACTGACATTGCTATCAATACCATCGCCTTGATAATACATCAATGCGAGGTTGTACTGGGCTTCTGTGTGGTTGGCGTCCGCAGCCTGCTCTAACCATGGAAGGGCTTTAGTGAAATCTTGATTGACATGCTGACCGCTTAGGTAGATCATTCCCAGATCGAACTGTGCTATCTCATTACCATTTTGGGCTGCTCGTGTGAGCCAAGAGATGCCTTGGTCGATATCTCTCATCGTACCCAATCCGTTGAAGTAGAAATAACTGACCGCGGCCTGTGCTTTTGCATTACCCAGATCTGCTTCGGCGGAGTAGAGCGAGAGTGCTTTTTTATACTCTTTGGCTTTGAATGCATCGAGTGCCTGCTCAAGTCCATCAGCAAAGATAGAAGAGAAAAGGAGTAGTGACAAGAAGATTTTTTTTAGCATATAGGACTCACTTGTGTTTTTAAGGTATCTCGAGTGAGCCTGCGTGTTATCAGGCCTGTTCGATCAGTTCTTTTAGTAAAAAACAGTGTGCCGATCTGGGGATTAAAAAGTGATGAAAGTAGGACCTGTAGGTACTCTTTCTATTTTGAGTATGTCTAATAATACTTAAGAAACAGTGCGAGTGCGAAAGCACCGAAAAAAGTCAGTGCAGCTACAAGGGCTCTTTTCTGTTTTTCAGTGATATTGTATCTCTTTTCGAAGAAGTCACCTGCTTTGAGGGCCGGAAATATAGTAAAAATAAACATAGGAAAGGTCAAGACAAGTAAGATAGTCAGATCGTTAACAGGTATATCCAAGAAAGTCCCTTGATGTAGAATCGGTATGAGTGTGCATTATAGCTAGTAAGTGTAGAAAAATTCCTAGAAATAAGAAGGTTTTTATGAAGAAGAGCTTATTCTATTCATTACTTTTGTTAAGGAGGAGTAAGGATGAATAGATTTTGGAAGATGGGTCTGACTGCAATGATCAGTCTACTGTTCTTGAGTGCGTGTAGCAGTAAGTATGACAGCAACATGTTGTCTAGTGCCGCAGAACAAGTCGGACTAGAGCATATGACGATGGACCAGATGGGAAGTGCCATCATGGCTGCTGGTGAAGAGCA
>JADGEC010000111.1 GCA_016744575.1 Sulfurimonadaceae bacterium
GACCTCATAGACCGTAAGGGAGTCGACGCTGTCTGCCTTAACCTGCTAAAAGATAGCAACAGTTTCGGTACATCAGACAATCAGATCGACCTGATCACAGCAAAAGAGGTCATCTCCCTACCGCGAACGGACAAGCTTTCACTTGCACTACAGTTGCTTGACCGCTCACGGGAGCTTTAGCGATGAGTAATATCGCAAAACATGTCGCGATCATCATGGATGGAAATGGACGTTGGGCCCAGGAACGTGGACAGAAACGGGTCAAGGGCCACGAGATGGGTGCAGAGGTGGTACGAAATATCACGACCTACTGCTCTGATCACAAAGAGATCCGACGACTGACCCTCTACGCCTTCAGTACCGAGAACTGGAAACGTCCAAGGCTGGAAGTAGAGTTTTTGATGCAGCTGCTCGAGCGCTACTTAAAGAACGAACTATCCGAATATCTAAAGAACGATGTACGTTTTGAGCCCATCGGTGATCTTAGCCGCTTCTCAAACTCACTGCAGAAGACCATCCATAATATTGAGGAGAAGACTGCACACTGTGATGGACTTGTCCAGCGACTCGCACTCAATTATGGTTCCCAAGATGAGATAGTACGCGCAGTCAACACACTTATCGATGCTGGTAAGAGTGTCACAGAAGAGAGTATCAGTGAGGCACTCGACTGTACCTGCGAAGTAGACCTGCTTATCCGTACCGGCGGTGATCACCGCCTCTCAAACTTCCTGCTCTGGCAGGCAGCATACGCAGAGCTCTTCTTTACCGACACGCTCTGGCCGGACTTCACACCTGAGGAACTTGAGAAGATCATCACCAGTTTCATGACTGTCGAACGCCGTTTCGGAGGATTGAAGTGAGTACCATCGTGACCCTCGCTTTTATCTTCGTACTTGGCCTATTGATCGGCTCTTTTCTAAATGTCCTGATAGTACGTATCCCAAAAGGGGAGAACGTTGCCTTCCCTGCATCACACTGTGTCCACTGTGATGCTCCGTTGAAGCCATGGCATAATATCCCCCTTTTCTCCTGGATATTTTTACGCGGTAAATGTGCTTTTTGTGGAGGTCCGATCTCTATTCAGTACCCTCTCATCGAGCTACTCAGTGGTATTATCTTTCTCACTCTGTTTTTAAAGATGGGCTTCGCTTTCGCCACATTTGGCATCGCTGTAGTGTTCGCCCTGCTGATGGCACTTTCAGTCATAGACTTCTACTATAAGATGGTCCCAGACAGTCTTAACCTTTTGGCACTGACGATCGCTATCCTTAGTGCATACTCCCTACCGATGCTGACTGTCAACCTGGTAAACGCCCTGATCTTTGCCGGTGCGTTCTCCCTTCTGCGCTTCTATATCTCCTATGCTATCAAGCAAGAGGCAATGGGTGAAGCGGACATCATGATAGCCGCCACGATGGGGGCACTGCTTGGTGTTGAACTCACACTCGCGGCCATCTTCATCTCTGCCGTTTTGGCACTTCCGGCCATGCTCTTGCTTCGCGATGAGACCGATGAGAGCAAACAGGTCCCCTTCATCCCCTTCCTGGCGATGGCTACATGGATAGTCTATATATTTGATACCCAGATGAGTGCCTACATCGGAAGTCTGTATGGATAAGCTAAAACGCTATATCATCACGCAGTTCTCACTGCTCTTCTTCTCTGTGTTCTTATCACTGCTCTCTATCGCCTCGATCATCTTTATGATCAAACTGGCCAAATACACGGCGGTGATCAAACTTACCGTCCTTGACCTCTGGAAACTCTACACCTTTGTTTTGCCTGAGCTACTTTTCTATACCCTACCTATCACCTTTTTCATCACCGCAGTACTGGCACTCTTTCGACTCTCGACAGACAATGAGATGATCGTACTCTTTGCTCTTGGAGTCAGACCACGAAATATCCTGAAAATACTCCTTAAACCAGCCGCCATCCTCTCCGTGGTCCTACTGTTTGATTTTTTTGTCGTAGTGCCTCATGCCAAACTATTATCGAAGAACTTTGTCAAGTTCAAAGCTGCCGAAGCAAAGTTCAACCTCTCGGCATCCGAATTTGGCCATAACTTCAACAACTGGCTGCTCTACATCGGTAAAGATAACAAAGATGGGACTTATGGCGATGTCATCTTGTTCCGCAAAGATAAGAAAGAGGAGATGATCGTCGGTGCTAAAAAGGCCGAAGTCTTTACAAAAGAGGGAGTCTTTAGTCTTAGACTGCAAGATGGACAGGGCTATAGTTACAACAAAGAGACGCTGACACAGATAGACTTTGAAGCGATGAACATCAACAACATGTTACAGGAGAGTTATCTCACCTATCACTCGACCATAGACTACTGGATGCATCCACACAAGCGCGATTCTAAGATAAAGAACTTTATTGTCGGAGTACTCTCCTCACTGTTCCCACTCTTCTCGCTCTTTACCATCCTCAGCATCGGGATCGTCCATGTGCGCCATCAAAAAGGACATGTCTACCTCTCATTGGCAGCAGCAGTGATCATCTTTTACGGTGTGATGTTCGGTCTGCAGCCCTATCTCCAGTTCTATGTAATACCTCTGCTTCTTTTTGGATGGCTTGCTGTCTCCATACCGATCTATAAAAAAACAGTATCCAATCGCTTCTGATGCGCATCAAGATCACCTTACAATACAATGGCGTTCCTTTCTTCGGATCGCAATCGCAAAAAAACACCAAACAGACTGTCCTCGGTATCTTTCAAAGTGCTTTATCACGTCTGGGTATCAGTGCGAAAGCCATAGCGTCAGGAAGGACAGACCGGGCTGTCCATGCCAGTGGTCAGGTCGTGCACTGCGATCTTCCTACGCACTGGAAAGACCTAAAAAAGCTACGACGGAGCCTCGATCTCCACTTACCAGAGACCATCCGCATCCGCCACCTAGTCCAGGTCGATGATGACTTTCATGCCCGATACAGTGCCAAACGACGGGTCTATCGATACGTATTAAGTGATAAAGAGCCAAACCCTTTTGAGAATGATTTTGTCACCTTTACCAAAAAGATCGATATAGAAGTACTCAACAGTGCCATCAAGACCTTTATCGGGACGCATGACTTCACAAGCTTCAAAAAAAATGGCAGTGATACCGGCACTAATGTCCGCATCATCTACAAGGCCTTTGCCTATGAGTACAGAGGAAAGACTATCCTCTATTTTGAGGCCAACGGCTACCTTCGCTCACAGATCCGTATGATGGTCGGTTTCCTACTCGAGATCAACGAAGGAAGACTTGATGTCGATAGACTAAAAGAGCAGCTCTTACTCACTCATCTTCATCATCGTACACCTGCTCCACCTAATGGTCTCTACCTCGCAAAAGTGAAGTATCTTCCAAAAGTTAACTGATACCCATAATAATCTTTTAGTCATATGGACTCATCTTTCTTTACTCGCCTTGCATTACTCTTTTCATTTTGTTATAATTTCGCGAATTTACAGAAGAGGAAGCTAATCAATGGCAAAACATCAATTTCAAACCGAGGTCAACCAACTTCTACAGTTGATGATCCACTCACTCTACTCAAACAAAGAGATATTCATCCGTGAACTAGTCTCCAATTCTTCCGATGCACTTGATAAACTCAATATGCTGGTACTGACAGACGATACCTATAAAAGCATCGAGTTCACACCGCGTATCGATATCGTCGCTGACAAAGAGGCAAAGACGCTTACGGTTAGAGACAGTGGTATAGGTATGAATGGCGAAGAGCTGATAGCTAATCTTGGTACGATCGCTAAATCAGGGACAAAAGCATTCCTGGATAACCTCTCCGGCGACCAGAAAAAAGACTCTCAGTTGATCGGCCAGTTCGGTGTAGGTTTCTACGCTTCGTTCATGGTCGCAGATAAGGTCGAAGTCACTTCACAAAAAGCCGGTGAAGAGAAAGCCTACCAATGGACTAGTGCCGGTGATGGCGAGTATGATCTTGAAGAGACTGAATCTACAGGTCACGGTACGACGATCGTCATGCATCTTAAAGATGAAGAAGAAGAGTTCCTTGAAGCACAACGCATCGAGAGCATCATAACTAAGTACTCTAACCACATCCCTTTCCCTATCTTTATGGATAAAGAGCACTATATCGCAGCTGAGACTGATGATGAAGGCAAAGAGACTAAAGCATCTTCTACTGAGATGAAAAATGAGCAGATCAACAAAGCCTCAGCTTTATGGACTATCTCAAAATCAGAGATCAGTGATGATGAGTATAAAGACTTCTATCAGAGCATCGCTCACGACAGTGACGAGCCTCTTTTATGGATGCATAACAAAGCTGAAGGTGCTATCGAGTACACGACACTTTTCTATGTCCCTTCAAAAGCACCGATGGACCTCTACCGTGTCGATTACCAGCCAGGTATGAAACTCTACATCAACCGTGTCTTCATCACCGATGATGATAAAGAGCTTATGCCGACCTATCTGCGTTTCTTACGTGGTGTGATCGACTCTGCTGACCTACCACTTAACGTCAGCCGTGAGATCCTTCAGTCAAACCCGGTACTTAGTAAGATCAAGAACACTTCTGTGAAGAAGGTCCTTACAGAGCTTTCAAAACTGGCTAAGAAAGACAAAGAGAAATACGCTGCATTCTATGCTGAGTTCGGTAATGTCGTTAAAGAGGGTCTCTACAGTGACCACGGCAACCGTGAGAAGATCCTTGATCTTATCCAGTTCAACACACTTAACAGCAGCGAGCCGGTACATATCGGTGATTTCGCAGCTAACGTCGATGAAGAGAAAAAAGAGATCTACTACCTGACAGGACAGATGAGTCTTGCGATGCTGAAGAACTCCCCTTCTCTCGAGCGCTTCAAAGCAAAAGATATCGATGTCATCGTCATGAACGAAGAGATCGACACCATCGTCTTCCCGATGGTCACTGAGTACAAAGAGTACAAGTTCGTCAATGTCGCTGATGCGAAATTTGAAGAGAGCGAAGATGAGAAAAAAGCCGAAGAAGAGACGGCTAAAGACTACGAAGGGCTGACTAAAGAGTTAAAAGATGCCCTTGGTGACACCGTAAAATCAGTTGAAGTCACTAATGACCTGACTGACTCACCGGTATGTCTGAAGATCGATAAAGAGGACCCAAGCTACATGATGGCACAGATGATGAAGCAGATGGGTCAAGGTGGCGAAGAGACACCTGTCACCCCTATCCTTCAGATCAATCCAAAACATGAGCTACTGCTAAAACTGAAAGATTCTGCCGACCAGAACCTTATCAACGATGCTGCTCATGTCCTGCTTGATCAGGCAAAACTCTTTGACGGTATGAAGATCGATGATACTGCAGAGTTCATCACGCGTCTTAACCGAATCATGGCTAAAGCGCTCTAGACTTCCCTTTTCACACCCTTCGGGGTGTACTCCCCATATATCATCTTTACTCACGACTACTGAGTAAAACAGCAATGAAAATCTCCAAAAACAACTAGCTACAACTGAAAGATAGCTCATGTAAGAGCACTATCTAAAACTTATACTTATTAACGGGTTTTTGTAATCTAGTATTAGGTATATTTTCATAATAATATTGCTAACGTGAGATCGACTTGATAGCAGGCTCAAAAGTCATGACTCATAATTGTAGACAATGATAGGTAAGAGGAGGTCACATAATGGGAACTATTGACAACATGGACCGAAGGATGTTCATGAAGCTTGGTGGTATTGCCTCAGCGACTACCCTTCTTTCAGACACATTCCTAGATTTTGAAAAACAAAATGAACTCAAGAGATCACTCTCTTTTTACAATATCCACACCAATGAGACCCTTCGGAGTACTTATTGGGAAGATGGTGAGTATATCCCGGAGAGTCTTAACGAGATCGACCATCTTCTTAGAGATTTTAGAACAGGTGAGGTCCAGACGATGGACACGGGGCTTCTGGAACTACTACATTCCATCTCTAAACGACTCAACACCAATAAGCCTTTTCAGGTCATCTCCGGATTTAGATCAGCAAAGACAAATGATTTTCTGCGAAGACATACTACCGGTGTGGAGAAGAACAGTCTTCATATGGAGGGACAGGCCATAGATATCAAACTCACTGGTGTAAGTCTCTCGATGCTAAAGAGAGCCGCTATGGAGCAGAGGATGGGTGGTGTCGGTCTCTATCCAGGTTCAGGTTTCGTACATGTCGATGTCGGTGATATCAAATACTGGTAAGCTACTGACCTGCCCTGCTCGAACCTATTCCTCCTCTTTTTTCATCCCATTTAAAAAACTGCTTAGTTCTGTCGGAAATGGAAAGACGACTGTGTTTGTCCTGTCTCCGGCAATATCACTCATCGTCTGCAGATAACGCAGCTGGATACCCAGCGGGTTCTTAGCAAGCATCTCGGCTGCTTCAAGAAGGTTTGAGCTTGCTTCTAGTTCACCTTTGGCATTGATGACTTTCGCCCGACGTTCTCGCTCTGCTTCAGCCTGTTTTGCGATCGCTCGCACCATACTCTCATCAAGATCGATATGCTTGATCTCGACATTAGAGATCTTGATCCCCCAGGCGTCTGTCTGTTTATCCAGTATCTGCTGGATATCTGTGTTTAGTCTCTCACGTTCTGCCAGCATCTCATCAAGCTCGTGACCTCCGAGCACGGAACGTAAAGTGGTCTGCGCCAGTTGACTCGTCGCATCATCAAAGTTCTCTACCTGAATGATCGCCTTCTCCGGGTCCAGGACCCGAAAGTAGACAACAGCATTGACATGCACGGAGACATTATCATGCGAGATGACATCCTGTGTCGGGACATCAAGCACGATGGTACGCAGGTCTACCCGTACCATCTGTTGGATAAAGGGGATCAAGATGATAAGTCCCGGGCCTTTTACCCCGGTAAAACGACCCAATGTAAAGATCACTCCGCGCTCATATTCACGCAATATTCGGATGGCAAGCGCCAGTATGATGATGACTATTAGTAGACTGTAAAGGACGATCATCGGTATAAGAGGTAACATTTTCTACTCCTTAATAGGTTCGACGTAAAGTATCAGACCACTGAGACTCTCGACACGAACATCTTGGCCGACTACGAGTTCATCTTCGGACTCGGCGTTCCATATCTCACCATGACAGCGGACTCTATAGCCAGTTCCTGTCGACTCAAGTACTTCAGCAAGGCTTCCGACCATCGCTTGCTCACCAGTGACTATCTCCACAGAACTCGAACGTAACATAAAACGTAGGACAAAGATAAAAAAGCCGAGACTGACCAGAGTGAAAGCGACGATCAAAGGGATGGAGACCCCTGCTCCTAGAGTCTCCGCATCAAACAATAATACAGAGCCCAAAGCAAAAGCGATGACCCCGCCAATACCCAAGATCCCGATCCCGGCAATAAAGACCTCTGCGGTCATAAAAGCTATGCCCAAGATAATAAGCAGTAGTCCCGCATAATCAAAAGGGATCATGTTCAAAGCATACAGTGCGACTACACCGGAGATCACTCCAATGACACCAGGGAACAGCGCACCCGGGTTCAATAGTTCAAAAAAGATGCCATAGATGGCGATGAGTAGCAATATATAGGCGATGTTCGGGTTCGTGATGGTAGAGAGAAACCGAGTCTTCCAATCTGCTTCAAAACGTTCTATGACAGCGCCTTTTGTACGTAGTGTGATGTTCTCATCTGAGACTGTGACGACCCTGCCCTCAAGACTTACCAGCAATGCCTGCGTATCTTCTGCTATGAGATCGATGACACCATGACGTAACGCCTCTTGCGCAGAGAGGCTTTTTGCCTCCTTGACTGCATCCAGAGCCCAGGAGACATTCCTATCATTGAGTTCTGCCAGACTTTTGATGTAGGCCATAGCATCATTTATCACTTTCTTCTCCAGCGTTGAAGTAACGTTGGAGTCGGGCATCTTAGCAGTGGGCATAATACTTATCGGTGTAGCAGCACCCAGGTTTGTCCCCGGAGCCATAGCCGCCACATGTGAAGCGTAAAGAAGATAAGTACCGGCACTTGCCGCCCGGGCACCTTTGGGAGAGACATACATGACGACAGGGAGACTACTGTTGGTGATCTCTTGTATCATCTCCCGCATAGAGGTAGATAGACCGCCGGGAGTATCGAGTCTGATAAGCATCATCTGTGCATCCAAATGCGCTGCCTCTGCCATCGCTGTTTTAAGGTAGCTACTACTCGCAGGTCCAATAGCACCTTTTATCTCAAGTTCGATGATCGTAAGAGTGTTAGCATAAAGTGGAAAGAGTGTCAGAAATAGGAAAAGGAGTAAGTGTCTCATCTTATACACCTCTATAGTGGTATGAAAGATAACTATAAATAATGATAACCAAGAAATAGACAGTAAGTCAAGATGCTTTGAGATCAATAGTAAAAGCACAGAAACTGATACGATCACTCCAAGATGAGACTTGAGGAGTCAGAAGACGAATCACTCCCAAAAAGCAAGGAATAGATGATACTTATCAGATAATGATCAAAGCAATTGCATCCACTCTTTATACTATAATCTCATCTATGAGTTATAAGATGAATGTGAAGACTTTGCTGGTGACCCTTCTCATCCTAAGCTCCCTGCTTGACGCCAAGCCGCTACCTCTTTTTTTCGAAGGAAACGAGCAGCTTGATGACCGTACACTTTACAGTGCTATCGGCCTTCATCTACCCTACTTTTACGAGTTTTGGAAGAGCGAACCCGCCATCGATCCAAAAACGACAAAGATCATTCGCACGACTATCAAGAACTTCTACCGTGTCAACGGTTTTTTTCATGCTGATATCACCTCTAAAGATGACAATAGCTCTATTACCCTGATGGTAAAAGAGAAACGTGCCATGACGATAGCCGATATCTCGACCATCTCAAAGCTTGATATCACTACAAAGATCCCCTTTGATCTCAACGACACCTTCGATGCACAGAAGTTTACAGAGAGTAAGGCTGTCATCAAACTCTTTTATGCTGATAATGGTTACTGTAATGCCCAGCTAGATGCAAAGTCATGGATAGATATCGAGACGGACCTCGCCTATATGCTCTACGAGGTCGTGCCCAACGAGACCTGTCACTTCGGGCCCGTGACTATCAGCTCACCGGAGAGTATCAAGCCTGAGGTCATCGACTCGTTTTTGAACTTTAAAGAGGGCGATCGTTACTCTCCCGAACGTATCCGTCAAAGCTATAATAATCTCTATGGGCAAGAGGGTATCGCAAAAGCCATCATCGACACCAGTAAAAAGTATGAGGCTACCATCCCTACCGATATCACGATCACTGAGTACAAGGACCTAAGACGTTTTACCGGCGGTGGAGGTTTCAGCAGTGATGAGGGTGTGACTCTATTGGCTGGCATCAAACATCGTAACTTCTTCGGCGATCTCAAGACTATCAGTCTCGAAGCACGCTACACACAGATAAAGCAGACTATCAAAGGGCATTTTGATATGCCGCTCTCAAACCGTAATACCTTTGGTGCTGAAGCGACGCTGGAGAACGAACGGTTTAACGGTTTTAAAGAGCGTCGTCTTATTGAGACTCTCTATCTAAAACAGAATCGGACCCCAAATAGTTTCCAAGAGAGCCTTATCTTCGATCATACGCTCACTTATGACAGTGATGACCTCAACACCTTTCCTGAGGGTAAACTCTTTATCATCTCACCAAGACTACAGTGGGTCCATGATGTCAGAGATAAGATCTTGGACCCATCCAGCGGTTACTTCATACGTACTGAATTACAAGGTTCACTCAAGTCTGAGATATCTGATGCCACCTACTATAAGTTCTATATCTCCGGCGGTTACATCCAGCCTCTTGAGAATGCGATCGGTGCACTGCGTGTGAACTATGGCTCCCTGCGTAAATTTCAAGGAGATGTCCCTGCTTCTTACCGCTTTTACGCCGGCGGGATGAACAGTAACCGTGCCTATGGATACCGTCAGCTTGGACCGGAAAATATCAACGGTGACCCTGTAGGGTCAGACTCATTGATGGAGACGACACTGGAGTACCGGTTCCCTATCTCGGGAGATCTCAGAGGTGTCGTCTTTAACGACAATAGCTTTCTAGGTAACTCCTATGTGCCCAATTATCAAAAAGGGTATTACTCAGCAGGGCTGGGTCTTCGTTATGTCACGCCTATTGGACCTTTGGCATTTGATCTTGGCTTTGACATCGCGCATCCAACAGAAGAGTTTGCACTGCACTTTCATGTAGGAGAGCTCTTTTGATACATCACTCCTACCATTTTTTGAGAAATATACTACTTTTTCTACTAGGTCTGCTTATTCTCTTTATCTTCATAGTCTCGCACCCCAGGACCCTGCCCTATCTTGCAGACCGATTTTTAAAAATAGATGGGTTTAGTTACGGACAGATGGAGGGTACGCTGCTCAAGGGTATCACACTATATGATGTGAACTATCTTGATGCTGTGAGCATGAAGCGTGTTCACCTTGGCTACAAGATCCCTTCGCTGCTCTTCTCCCCACCGACAATAGATATTGTCTCAACAGAGTATGTAAACATCGACCTTGAGAAGCTCCCTACGGGAAGTGACGATGAGAGTGAACTCTCGATTCCGCCGTTCTCCATCAACACACTATCAATAAAGCAACTGACACTGATCATGGATGAGAACATCACCATTGACGTTGATGCTAAAGAGATAAATGTCCATCAGTCACTCGATGTCAAGAGCTTGGCACTGGCACTGGACACGGCCTATGCCAAGGTCCTGCTCAAGGGGAAGATCGACACCAACACACTCTCTGCGCGTGCTGCTATCACACCCACAGAAAAGGTCTTAGAGCTTACAGACCCCATAGTCAAAGGACTTCCCCAGACACTTGATGCCGATCTTATCGCGACTCTTGAAGAGGTCAATATCTCGACTAAGTTGGAAAAGCTTACCCTTAGCTCTGATAAGAACCTGAGTCTGACGCAGATGGATGTGGAGCTTGATTACCACATCACAGATGAATACCTCACATTTGAGACTGAGCACACCCTTGCCTATGCTGAACATGAGACTAGACTAAGAGAGAGTGGCATAGTCAGCCTTACCGGTGCCTATGCCACTGATATCGATGGAGAGCACATCCAGACATCTCT
>JADGEC010000008.1 GCA_016744575.1 Sulfurimonadaceae bacterium
TATTAGGGTGTCTTAAAGAAATTTGTCATATTTATTTCAGTTTTAGCTGTTAGGGATGAGTCGTGATATACTTTCTCTCATAAAACACTTCCCTGAAGTACTGACTTTTGAGTACTTCACTTTTTAAGGATCGAGATGACAAAGTGGATCGGCCTGTTACAGGATAATGACTTTATCAGAGTCAAGCAATATCTCAAAGATGGTGCAGATGTAAATGATCATAATGAGAACGAAGAGTCTGTGCTTTCTCTCGCACTTAAATATAAGTGTGACACAGAACTGATCGATCTCTTGATAGATAGTGGTGCCGATCTTGATGATTTTGATAATGAAGGTGTCAGTGTATTTGACTATGCTGTTACGTACAATGCTATCGACCTTGTCAAAAAGATGGTCGAGATGGGAACTGACGTAAACCGTACGCAACGAAGAAGTGGTTTCACACCATTGATGTGCGCTGTATGTTATGGACGAAAAGATATCGTACTCTTACTTTTAGAGAAAGGTGCGGACAAGGATATTATCGATACTAAAGGTTTTTCTGCGGTAGATTTTGCACGTAAGATGCGTAAAAAGCAGATGATGGAGATACTGGAAGGGTCGCCATCAACGTAGAGATCTTGCTTATATCTGTTTTTCGCCACCATCTATTTGAGTGAGGCTTACTTGGCCTCAATCAAAGAACTTTCCCTGCTTCTCATTATCTAAAGGTTTTCGTTTCTCTTTCGCCAGCCACTCTTGTAGTAACTTCTCAGTCACTTTGCTCAGACTCATCTTATAACGACCTCTTGCATAACGCATCGAATCATCCCAGGTCTGTCGGTCTATCAGTAGACTACGTGTCACTTCATCTTTAGGTCTCAATCTCTATTCTCCGGAAGGTATATTTTTACTATATAGTATATTATATAGTAAAGAAGATAAAGAGATCCCAGTCATAGGGCGCTTCCAGCGTGTATATAGTCAAGAACAGTGTACTATTTTAGACTATCTATATCTAATCGGTATAAAAAATTAAACAAATCATGTAAAATAACGATAATATTGATATTATGATCTTTTTTAGAGGATAAGTAAATGTTACAGTATCTGGGGCGTCAACCGATCATTGAACACGAGAGCGGGATATTTGCCTATGAGCTTTTTTATCGTGATGGTAAGGTAGGAGAGGGAAATGGGGACAGTCGTCAGGCGACAGCCAAGGTCATCAACAGTGTCTTAAACCAGTTGGGGACGAAGGACCTGCTCGGTGACCATATCGCTTTTATCAAATTGGACTACTCTTTTTTGATGCATGATCTGATCTTCTCTATCCCTAAGGAGTTGTTTGTCCTTGCGCTACTTGATGATATCACAGTCGATGAGAGGCTTATAGAACGGCTTACAGCACTTCGTTCTCGTGGATACCGCCTCGCACTGAACGATATGGCGCTCTCCCCACAGATGTTGAAGAAGTTTGAACCGATCATGACATATATGGCCTTTTGCAAGATAGATATCCGGCGTTCAGATATAGAGTATCTCCAAGATGGTGTCGATCACTTAAGACAGTATCGATTTCGTATCATCGCTACAAAGGTAGAGACACGTACGGAAAGCGATTATCTGCGTGAGATCGGTATCGATCTTTTTCAGGGTTACTACTTTGCTCGACCGAAGGTCATTGAGAACAAAAACTATGATCCCAACCAGCTCAGCGTGATACATCTGTGTAATATGATGATGTCAGATGTCAATATCGATGAGATCACAGAGGCTTTTGAACGTGACCATGCCATAACGCTACAGCTCTTACAGTTCATCAACTCAGCGGCATTTCATTTTCGTAAAGAGATCTCATCGATCCACCAGATCCTTGTACTGATGGGTAGGATGCCACTTACGCAGTGGCTACTGATGATGATCTACTCAAAGTCTGTCTCCAATGATACCAATGATACTTCGCCACTTTTACTGATGGCAAAGAACCGTACCGAGCTGATGACCAGTATCTTGAAGCTTATCAAGCCTGATGCGAACAGTGAGCTTGTCGGTGAAGCCTATTTCGTCGGAGTGCTCTCTTTGATGGATGCACTTTTCTCCGTTGACCTTGAGACTATCTTAAATGATCTTAACATCTCAGATGATATTAAAGAACCACTACTACATGGAACGGGTCTGTTGGGAGATATCTATGGTGTCATCGCCTTTATAGAGCATTTTGATACGGATGCCATTGAGTCGTTTATGCGTAAATATGATCTCGACATCGAGTCTATAGAAGGTTTGATCATTGAAGCTATTGAGAATGTCAATACCTTTGAAGCATCATTAAAAGGTGTTTGAGTCTGAACAGAGACACTGCTGTCGAGAAAAGAGTCTGCGACTTGAGAGTATAGTAACGGTATAGCAAGTAGAAGACAACGACTGGGATCTTCAAGAGAGTAGGTGAGATGGATGAAGATGTGAACGCCACCTTCAGCAGGAAAGATCAGTCTCTCTAAGCCCTTAGTAGACCTAGATGATGATCATACTACTACACGCCGTCAGTATAAAGAGTCTCTATGGTAGAAACACACTAAGAATGGGAGAGTACCTTGTTGAGCTGTTGACATCAAGTCGGTAGAGGGTCCTCCCTGTTTGCACTCAGAGTATTTTGTTTCGAACGATTATTCAAGACCCGACATGATGGCATTTGACGAACTGTTTTAGTAGTGCCCTCAACGTGTGAACGTGACACCCTCGTCTTTTAATACAGCAATAAACTGATCAAACCAATATTCGACCTCTTCTTGTTCATAAGAGGCGAGTGAGAGTTCGACACTCGCAGTGCCACTACGCAGCATCGGTAGTGATGAGAGCCCTAGATGTGCGGGTACTTTTTTCATCATATCTATCAGTGTGTTCTCACTTGTCTGCGCTGTCACTGTCTTACGGAAGAGTGTCCTGTCATTGTGAAAGCCACTCTCTACTACACTTTGGATCATAGCCTGTGCCATCTCCGGAAATCCAGGGACAAAGAAGTAACGCTTCTCAAGGGAGAAACCTGACATGTTATTGACAGGGTTCTTTAATAACTGCGAACCAATGGGGAGATCTGCCATATGGATACGGTGAGGGTAGGCCTCTTCTTTAAAGCGTTCTATGATGTCTTGTTCAAATCGTTCATGGCGTACGACATCTTGTGAGGTAAACACTTTAGCTGCTATCTCCCTTGTCAGGTCATCAGGTGTTGAACCAATGCCTCCAAAGCTAAATAGCACGGCATCTGGGTCTGCTTTTATCATACGGTAGGTCTGTTCTATGAGTAGGGGGTCATCTTTGATGACCAGTGAGGCAAAGAGCTCATAAGACTGTTGAGCCAATGTATTACGTACAAAGTCAAAATGCCTGTCCTGACGACGACCGTTGAGTATCTCAGTGCCGATGATCACGGCGTAAAAATGTGGGTTTTTCATAGGGAGTATTATAGCGTGATGCTGTGAGCCATATCTGAGAGGTGTGAGCATAAAAGAGTGAGTCTAAGTCATGATAGTTTAAAAAGTGTTGAAGAGAGTATCTGGAGCCGTTTTAAACATAGTTCGATCATGATAGATCGTGCGACATATTATGTCCGCTTCTTTAAGCAGTAAGGAATGCAGACGTGGTGAGGGCAAAGGCTTCACTCTGAACGTTCCTTTGAGGATAGGCAGCGGTGATGGTGAGCGTCATGGTTATTGTCCTGGGGCAAGCGCTTATGCTCTATGATGAAGAGGCTGGTCTCGTACTCACAGTGATCAGAGATAGCCTTTGATAGGAAGGAGCGAGATGATATTTGTACCAAATGTTTTCCAAAAACCTACATGAGGAGGATGGTAATACTCCTTTTTCTCTCCCTCTTCTATACTCGACCATATAGGGCCGTAGTGCGCTATCTCATCATCAGACTGGGTTGGATACACTCCCCAGGAGAGTCGATAGAAGTTTTGCAGGTCTAGGACTTTAGCTAACTCTGCTCGTACCGCTTCAGTAAGCTTTTTACTCTCTATTATCATCAATATCTCTGTATTGAGTTTATCTGAACGGGGATCGATGTTTGCAGAACCTACGGCTACTCGAATATCATCTATGAGTATCATCTTGGTATGTAAAGAGAGCGAATCAGCATCGGCCCAATCTTGTTTTGTCAGATGTTTTTTGAAGCTGCTGGGTTTAAGTTCATAGAGTCTGACTCCCATCTCGATGAGTTCTTTGATGTACCACTGATACCCACTGTAAACAGCAAATACATCCGTAGAAGCCAAAGAGTTTGTGATGACTGTGACCTCGACCCCTTTTGCTCTTAATGCTTTAAATCGAGCCATCATCTCCTCACTGGGGATGAAATACGGAGAGATCACGGTGAGGTCATGGTCTACTTCTCTAAGGTCTTCACTGATCTGTGTAGAGATATGTGTCCTGGTCTCTTTCTCATCGGTAGTGACTTTACTGGGATGGTCATAATAAAAGTCTGTCTGTCTGGCTACGATAAGTCTGAGCTCTTTCTGCGCTGACTTTCGATTAAAGTCAGAATCTGTTATCGCTTTGCCTGCAGCACTCTTCTCAAAAAGCTCGATTCCTTCCCTGGCATCTTCTATAGAAGGGTGATATGACCGCTCTTCGTCATAGTCTAAAACATCCTCAGCTGGTACAGCTTGCTGACTATTCCAATAGACATCGAATGATCGATAGATATCCGGGACTACTTTACCGATGGCCAGGACGTCATAGTCAAGGAAAAGTGTCTTTGCATTAGAAGCAAAGTATACATCACCGATGTTTCTTCCCCCGATAATAGCTGCAGCACCATCAGCTATGAGTGATTTATTGTGCATCCTCTTTCCCAATGAGTTGACGTTAAAGAGCAGTGCAAGGTTGCGAAAAGAGGTCCTAAAGGTATTGGGATTAAAGAGGCGTAGTTCTATGTTTGGGTGAGATGCAAGTCTCTGCCAATTCTCATCCTTGCCTGTAGTACTTAGATCATCCATAAGGATACGTACTTTCACCCCTCTGTGAGCCGCCAGTAAAAGATGCGCAGCAAAGACTTGACCGGTCGTATCAGCTTTATAGATGTAGTACTGTACATCCAGACTTGTAGTGGCATGGTCGATCAAAAAGAGTCTTGCAGCCAAAGCATCGGTGGGTGAAAAAAGAGAGTAAAAGGCAGAGTTGCCTGCAAGTCGCTCATCGGTTTTGTCCAAGTAGTCTAAAAGAGGAGCTTTTCCATCTGGAAGCTTCGTATAGCTTATTTCTCTATCTGCAGGGATCTCAGGGCTTTTGTGCGTACAGGCTGCAAGAAAAAAAGTGAGACTTCCTATGATGATGAGTTGAAAAAGAGAGGTAAAAGAGATGTTTTGCATAGGTCCCGCTTCTGTTTGCTGTGCAATAGTATAGAGTCTCTTCTATTTAAGAGCAGTAAAACAACGCTTTCTCTTGCACTGATCTATGAGCGCACTTTATCTATTTCTGTCATATTCATCAAATGAGATCTTCTCTTTCCATTCGATGCCATGCCGGCCAAAGTTATAGCCTATGTTAAACAGTCTTAACATCTTTTTCGGGTCGAACTCTGTAGGTTCTATGATGATCTCTTCCATCTTTTCGGGGATGGCAGCCATCTTGAACTTGACACCTTTTTGCTCACAACTGGTATAGAGCCTATAGACGCTTCTATCGAACAGAAGGTCCATCTCTGTCAGTACATAAGCTTCTATGATGCTAAAAGGGGCTTGTTCGACAGGTTGATAGATATCTCTTTGTCTATATTTTCTATTGGCTACGGTGTAAAGCGTCACATCAAAGTCTGAATTGGCACTCTCTTTAAGGTTCAGGACCTCATGCCAGTTGACCAGCAGACCGATCATAAAGACCTGCGAGTAGATGCCGCCGTCTACGTGCATCTGGTAGTACTCTTGCTCATCTATCTCTACTTTCATATACTGTGGCGGCAGATAGACGGGGAGGGCTGTAGAGGCATAGATGATGTCGGTAAACCTCTCATATTTATCGCTTCTGTTGCTTGAAGCGATGGCACCCATATCCCAGACGATCAACTGTCCGGTATCCATATTTGTAGTCCCGATGTAAAGACGGCGCCCTTTTTTATGTTCGAGTGCGACTTTGTCTAAAAAAGCTTTATCGAAATTCTGGCTAAAGAGCTTTTTTAATGGTCTGGCATGCATGATGTAACCATCTCCGAAGAAGTTGAACCGGGAGTCTTTGTAGATATCTTCTGTATGCATCTTGGTATAGAAGTGCTCTACTTTTTTTAACTCATCTCCGCCAAGAAAGATAAAAGGAGCCATCACGGCACCTGTTGAGATCCCGGTTATGATGTCAAAATTGGGGATGTCACCTCTGTCTGTCCAACCGACAAGAAGCCCTGTTCCAAAAGCACCGCGTGAACCGCCGCCGGTAAGTGTCAGGATGTCAAAAGGTACAGGACCATCACTGCCGCTGTATCTGTTCGCTTTTTTGATCAGGATGTTTCCCAGACTTTTTTTGATCGAGTATGCTTCGTTAGAGCTGATATCAAGATCTATAGCGCCCCAAGGCAGATGTTGAGCATGTTCGGCTGGTAAAGCAGGAGGCCTTTTTGTAGAACAACCCCAAAAAAAGAGGAGTAGAAAAAGAGAAAGTAGTGTTTTTTTCATAAAGACCTGTAGATGATTTGTAGCGATTATAGCAATCTGAATGTTATAAAGAAATTGACTGATTCTAAACATCAGGCACTCCAGCTTTCGGTGCTATGCTTTTGCAGTCTATTCCTCACAGCTATGGTCTTTAAGCTACATGGTCGGCAAACCGGTCAGAGCGATCTTAGATAAAAAGTATGAAGCTGAAAAAGAGTCCAAAGAGAGACACGAGAGAGAGTGGGTCATCGATTTTTTTGGAAAAGATGAGTAGTGGTATGAAGAGACATTGCTAAAGGTCGAGGAGATCAAAGCGTCTCTGTCCAAAGAGCTTGAGCATAGAGAACGTACTATGAAGGCGTACGGATGGATAGCTGATGAGTTCCAAGAGATACCTTTGTCCATCCCCATGGAGAACGACCACCAAAACGCCCGTGCCTACTCTGTCGAATTGATTTTGACGAATCTGGATATCTACAACAAGATAATTAGGTGGGATTGAATAGCAGTGTCTCTTTAAGTAGTAAAGTGGCGATGTGGCTTTGAAAAGCCATCGTTCGCTGAACTGCGTGTTTCTGGAGGGCGGTTTGGTATGTGGCATTATAGGATACTCATAAGACGTGAAAACAAAATGTATGCGAGTGCTACATTAGTGAAAGTATTTTCGAATAGGAATATGAATCACCTCAATCTCAGGGGTATTTTTAGATAGATTTTTCATAGGTATATGATGACGAATAAATCAGATACGTAGTAAAAATATGACAAATTCCAATGTCACAATAAGAGAGATGTTTTTGAACATGGGTAGGAATAGGGTGGAAATAGCTATGGGTATTAAAATTAAAAAGCTTATCAGAGTTTATGATACAGGGGTTTATGAAAGTATTGTTGGTGGTATAGCGGCCGGACTCGAACAGAGTCTCACGTACTTTGATACCCATGATATAGGATTTTCCAATTCTAACAGTAGTTGTTCTTAGTTATATATAGGCACAAATTGGACACATTAAATATTAATATTAAGCAATAGTAGTATTATATTTTTTGAAATATTATACTAAAGATTAGTGCAAGAATTATGATGAAATAAAAGATATCGATTTTATCATCAGAATGCCATTTTGGTTTTGATAGTATTTTTAAAAATGGTATATCTTTTAGAATTTTGAATTTTTTATGGTATTTACCCAAAAAAGAATTTACGGGACTTGCTTCACCAATACTATTCGTCAATGTAACTTCAGGTAATTCTTTACGTAAGTTATTTTCTAATTTTATAGCGTGATATACTGCTCCTTTTAGAAGTCTATGGTACCAAAATCTATCCATAAACCAAAAAGCTATAGTAATAAAGATGAGTAAAAGGGTAAGTAGAAAAAAGATATCTTCATGTCTGTTCGTAGTACTTGATTTAAGCAAGAATGCAGTTATGCCAATAGATGCACCAATAATGGCCATATACATATTTCTTACTTTCATACTAATATCATTAAAATGTACTTGGACATCAATTGTCTTTTCCCATATTTTAATGTTATTTTCAATATTACTTTCAATATTGTCGTTATTCGTTCCGAATGAAAAGTGTTTAAAGATTTCTGAAAAACTTGATGAAAGTGTATATGTCGGAATAATAGATGTTGAGTCTTGCTCTTGTTCTTGTTCTACTTCTTCTTTAGTCCAATGAGTAACAGATTGTAAAAGTTCATATTCTCCTAGTTCATGTGCTACACCATATTTTGCAAAGACATCAATTATATTTGCCTCTTGAGCCATTTTGATATCTTTTGTCAAACTATCACCAATATAGATTATTTCGTCTTTTCCAATTCCCTGACAAGTGACTTCTTCAATGATTTCATCTAAGATATAACTATCAGGTTTTTTATGACCAGCATCAAGTTTTCTTGTCTTTGTTTTCTTTAATTTATAATGTTCAGATTCATATTTTCTTAAGCTTTCAATATCTGTTGGCACTTCATGGTCGGGAGGTGAATATAGAAAATCGACTATACCATCCAAATTTAGTTTGATAAGTCGATTTTCAGCATAAAATTCTAGTGACTCAGTATAAGCGACAATTGTGCAGCCTCTTTCTTTCAGTAGAATTAATGACTCATAAACAGAAGGATATAATTTTAAATACTCTTTTCTTTTTTGTTTGTATATCTCAATTGCTTCATCAAATATTTGAACAAGGTTTTCATCAGGATATTTTATTTTTAGAATATCAATGTTTTGAATTAAGAATGAGTATTCTGCAGTACCAGCTTTTTCATGTATTTTCTTGATTTCGGGAATCAACTCTTCTCGATCTATATCGGATATTTCTTCGATTTTTTCTAGCATCGCATTAAATGAGTGGTACCAGAATTCGAACCAATCAAATAATGTATTATCTAAGTCTGTAATAACTAATTTGATTTTTTTATCATGTTGTTTCAAAATCAAAGTATCCTTTATATAGCAAATTTTTTATTCATTGTAATCACTGTACTTACTTATATCCATATCTCTTTTTGTTTTTTTCACTCATTGGTTTACAGTTATAATGCATTTGATATTTAGACTGATACTCACAAACCAATACTTTGTGTAACTGATTGTTTTTAGATAAATCAATCATTCTCTTTAAATTTGATTTGTTGAAATATAAATTACCAGCTCCTATTGTTGTTACATAACAAGATGTGTCAACTCCATTTTCTATTGATTGTCCATTAATACATTTTGGATTTATTATCATCCCTTTATAAATAGCCATTATTTTGGAATTTGATAGATATTTAACTGGATATTTTGCATATAAAAATGATCCTAGTAATACTATTATCAATATACTTTTCATTGATGTCACTCCTATTCTTACTTATTCTAATTCTGCAATTATCAAGTGATAGAATTTTTTAGCTTTGGCAGTTTCATTCGTGATTTCTTCTATGAGAAAATCCTTATGATTATTCCATTCTTTATTATTTTTTTATGGATACTGTAAATTAATATCACATGCCTTTTTAGCTTGAATTAGCAGTTTATATTTTCCTTTGGGTATTTCAACATTAACTTGTATTGTTGGTGAGTATCCTAATGATAGTCTCTGATTTTGCATGGTTAATAATGATATTCTTCGTACGCATAGACTTGGAGTGTATGATATATTAATAAACCCATCTTTACTTGTTTCAAGTTCTCTTACATACTCTTTACTGTTATAGGGAAAACGTGTTGTCCCTCTTGGAATGTTTTGATATTGACTATATGAACTTTTTGAAGACACTTTTTGACTATTGCCACTATAAGAAGAGGAGACACCTTTTTTTCCGACCTGGTAGATAAATATCAACCTGATAGGTGTAGCTTCCTCTGGTTGTGGAAAGCGCTTATATACTTTGTTGACTATGGTTTTAGTCAACTTGTCAATACTTCTTTCATTGCTTCTTGATAAGTACTTGATTTTACCTATTGAGCCGTCAGTGTTCAGCATAAATTCTACTACACTTTTTTCATTGATATAATCACCATTTTTCAAATGCTTGGCTTCTTTTCTGGCAGTTGATTGTGAAATACTTTTCAAAGTCTCTTGATTATCAAGGATGTAGTCTTCTTGTGCAGTAGAAAGCTCAACACCTCTATATAGTGCTTTTATGTTTTGTTTTACATCGATACTCGCATTTAACAGTGTTCCGATTAGGATGGTTCCTATAATAATCAGCTTCATGGATATCACCCCTCTTTCCATATCCACATAATTATAACCAAACTAGTTAGATAATATTTAAGAAATTATTATTTCAATTTAAACTTACCATTATTTGCTTCCTCTTTGATTTTCTCTAATCTTTCTAGATGTTGTCTAGTCGCTTCAATACTTTCATCGAGGAAAATGGGGACAGGGTGTGCCAAGAAGGTGTAACAACTAAAGTGATTTAGGAGGATTACATATAGCCGTGCTATATAAGAGATGGTAGTAGGTCTACCGGGGTCGCTATGCAAGTGGAGGTCCCAAACCACCTTCTTTCGATGTTCTCCTTAGCAACAGGGTTCTGAGAATGGACGATGAAGTCAAAAGTAGGTGGGATGTCTATCCGCGGATGAAAGAAGATCACTCATGGACGGCGTAATAGATGGAAGAACGAGTCGATTATAAGAGGTCAAGAAAAATATGATCTAGATGGTGTGTTAGAAAGTGCATAGCTCGTCATCTCAGGAAGGTGTGTTCAAGATCCTGTGTGACTGTGCCAAAAAATGACTGTATTTGAAGGTCTTATGAAAGTCGATAGAGTCGTGAAAGTACTTATTTGTGGTATTTCTTAGCTATTTGTCTGGTTTTGGATCAGATCCAGTATCAAAGTAAAGACTTTGATACTTGCAGTACTTAGCTCAGCTGAGCAAGGACCTCTTTCTCGACAGTGTCTATAGTCTGGGTACCATCGACACGGATATATTTGAGTGTTGTGTTATTGGCAGCTTCTGCACTGTAGTAGTCGACCAATGGACGTGTCTGCTCATGATAGACCTTAAGACGGTCAAGGACGATATCCTCTTTATCATCTGGACGCTGGACAAGCTCTTCGCCAGTCGCATCATCTTTACCTTCTACTTTTGGTGGGTTGTAGACGATGTGGTAAGTACGGCCTGAGCTCAGATGAGCACGTCTGCCTGACATACGCTTGACGATCTCTTCATCAGCTACATCGATCTCAATGATCGCATCGATAGCTACGCCTGCATCTTTAAGAGCATCAGCCTGTGGGACAGTACGTGGAAAGCCGTCAAGCAAAAAACCATTTTTACAATCATCTTGGATAATACGCTCTTTGACCAGTCCTATGATTATCTCGTCTGTCACCAATTTGCCCGTGTCCATGAAAGACTTAGCTAGTTTTCCCAGCTCTGTTCCCGCTTTGATAGCGCCACGAAGCATGTCGCCTGTAGAGATCTGAGGGATATCAAACTCTTTAGTCAAGAATTGTGCCTGTGTTCCCTTGCCTGCGCCGGGAGCTCCAAGTAAAATGATCTTCATCGTATGTCCTAGTGTTGATGTTTTATCGAGCGGATTATATTTAAACAGTGCTCAGTTGATGGTTAAGTCGAAGAGAGTTTGATGAAGTCATCGACCAAAAGAGTCAAGACGTGCGATGTTACACATATATTAAGTGCCATGGTAGCTATATTGATACTGTTTTTGTATATTTCTATACTATAATCCCATAAACTGAGTAAGAGGAACATAGATGACGAAAGTAGAGACACTGACCAAGCTGCTTCAAGAAGAAGTGATACCGGATATCGAAGAGTATATGGACGAGCTATTTGCACTGATCGCTGATAAGAAGGCAACAGATGAGGATAAAGAGGAACTTGAGAATATGCGTGAACTACGTGAAGAGTTCAAGACGATGCTTATAGAGCTTGAGAACGGTGATATGGACGATGAAGAGTGCCTTGAGGTCATAGAAGAGATCCGTGAGATGCAAGAGGGGGACGAGAGCGAGTGATGATCTCAGGCTGTGATGCGAAAGCAACGGCCTGATAATACATAACAGATCATAACTTTTTTCATATTTTATCCGCTCTACTGTGTTATAATCCATTATTAATATATCCGCAAGAGGCTCGATGATGCAGTTGAATTATCACATCTTAATAGTCGATGATGTCACAGATAATATACAAGTGGCGATGAATATCTTAAAAGAAGAGAACTATGACTTCTCTTTTGCCACATCAGGCGAGATGGCACTAGCCCTCCTGGATGAAAATAGTTTTGATCTGGTCCTGCTCGATATCATGATGCCAGGCACTAATGGTTATGATGTATGCAGACGTATGCACAGTGATCCACGGTATCTTGATATACCCATTATCTTTTTGACAGCAAAAGCCGATGTAGATTCGATCGCTAAAGGTTTTGAGCTCGGAGGTGTTGACTATATTGTCAAACCCTTCCATGCCAATGAGCTCATAGCACGGGTCAGGACACACCTTGAACTCTATAAGTCAAAAGCATTACTGAAACATCATAACCTCTCTTTGCAGGTGAAGATAAAAAACAAGGAGACCCGACTTCTCTCTGAGCTGGAAGAGAATCAGAAAGAGATGATATTTGTCCTGACTGAGCTGATGGAGTCCACTTCAGATGAGACGGGTAAGCACATACGACGTGTTGCTGAGTATTCACGGCTTCTTGCACATCATCATCGTAGTATCAGTGAAGAAGATGCCAATGTTATCTATCATGCATCACCAATGCATGACATAGGAAAGATCACGATCCCTGAACACATCTTGCATAAAGAGGGTCCGCTTACTCCAGAGGAGTTTGAAGTCGTAAAGACACACACCATAAGTGCGCATGAGTTTTTACACGCTTCAAAGCGTAAGATCATGAAAGCAGCAGATGTCATCGCCTATGAACATCACGAGAAATGGGATGGGACCGGGTACCCTCGCGGACTTAAGGGTGAGGATATCCATCTCTTCGCTCGTATTGTCGGTCTGTCAGATGTCTTTGATGCATTGACACATAAGCGAGTCTATAAAGAGGCGTGGAGTGTTGAAGATGCGGCAAGTCACATCATCGAGAACAGCGGTACTTTTTTTGACCCTTATCTTACTGAGATATTTGAAGCAAACCTTGATGAATTCATCGCTATCTCCAAACTTTAGACTATTTTTTCTTTTTTTCTTTCTTTGTCGACTTACGCTCTCTGCACTTACCTTTACGCCGGGAGAGCAGCAGTGGATAGATGAACACCCTGTCATCAAGATGGGAGCCGACTACAGTTGGCCCCCTTATGATTTTGTAGACAGCAGTGGCAGACACGTAGGAATAGCTGCTGATATCTTGACCTTGATCGAAAAAAAAAGTGGACTGAGCTTTGATGTCAGGCCCGGTATCTGGTCGGAGGTCATGACACAGATGCGAACAGGGGGACTTGATGGACTTACTTGTGCCGTCAAGACATCTGATCGTGAACAGACTTTAAAGTTCACGACACCTTATGTCAGTATGGCATTGGCGATAGTGGTCAAAGGTGGACGGCAGGATATTTATACCGTTGATGACTTAGACGGTAAAGTCGTTGCGGTAAACAGTGGCTCTTATCTGCATGAGTGGCTAGTGAGTCATTACCCCAATATACGGCTTTATCTTACATCCTCAAATGATGCTTCTGTCGAGGCAGTCTCTTTTTCGCATGCTGATGCCTATATCGGTAATATCGCCGTCGCGAACTACATCATCAAGACAAAATACCTCTCTAACCTAAAGATCGTCAATAAAGTACCGGACATGAAGACCGATGTCTCTGTCGCTATTAGTAAAGAGAATCCGCTGTTGTTCTCGATCATCGAAAAGACACTTGCAGATATCTCACAAGATGAACGTAACAAGATAACGCAGCGATGGTCACTATTATCTCAGACAGAACTGGAGCATTCTGCTGCTCTTAGCCGTGATGAGAGACAATGGATAGTCGAACATGGTACAGTAAGTGTAGGTGGTGAATCCGATTGGGCGCCTTTTGATTTTGTGGATGATCAAGGTGCGTATAGTGGCATTGCCAATGATTATTTGATACTGCTCGCACAGAAGACTGGTCTAAAGTTTGATGTGATCGTCGATCAGTGGAGCAACACTTTACAAAAGATGAAAGATAAAAAGATCGACCTTCTGCCTGCTATCTACTACACTGAAGAACGTTCACAATATATGGACTATAGTAGACCCTATTTTGAGATGCTTGACTATTTCTTCATACGTGATGACCTTGATGTGAAGAGTCTTGCAGATCTCAATGGAAAACGAGTCGCCATGCCAAAAGACTTTGCTCATGTAGAGATCTTGAAAAGAGAGTTCCCACTGATCAAGATCATTACGGTCGAGACTTTTTCCGACACCATCGATGCGGTGTTAGAAGATCGGGCAGACATGCTCTTTGATACCTATGTCTCCCTTACCCATGTATTACAAAAGGAGAGTATAGACACGATCATCCCTTTTAAGTCATACCGTGGAAATGGTACCGTCAAACTTCATATGAGTACAGATAAAGAGGCACCTTTGCTTGCCTCTATCATCGATAAAGGACTTGCGGCGATAAGTAGTGCAGAAAAGAAAGAGATCTATGCCAGATGGATAGGGCGTGAACCTATGGTCGAGCAGAAGAGAGTAGAGCTTACAAGGGGTGAGGAGAAGTGGATAAAGGAGCATCCCACACTTACCTATAGTGAGATAGATTGGACCCCGATGTCGATCCTAAAGGATGGAGAGATGGTCGGTATTTTACGAGAATATCTGGAAAAGATCACCGATCGGACCGGCCTGACCTTCAAATATATGCCATCAGCTTCATGGCCGGATGTCCTGCAAGCCTTTAAAAAAGGCGTTATAGACTTCATTCCGGGTGTTGGAAAAAATGCCCATGAATCAAGCCTTGGTCTGACTTCACGTACTTTTGCCTCTTTCCCTTTTGTCCTGGTGACGAGACATGAGGAGTCTTTTATCAATGATATCGACGAACTTGAAGAGATGGGCAAGACAATAGCAGTCCCCAAGTACTGGTCTAGTCATAACTATCTTGTGACACAAAGACCAAATATCAAGATCATAGAGACATCCGATGCTTTTGAAGCTCTAGAGTTGGTGAAAAAGGGAGAAGCCTATGCCTTTTTAGGGCATATGGCTGTTGCTATGCATCATGTTGGTACCTACTATCCCAATGAGCTTCACATCGCTGGAAAGATAGATTTTGACTTTGATCATCAACTCTTACTTCAAAAAGAAGATACTGTGCTGTTGAGTATTCTCAATAAAGCCATTGATAGCATCAGTGAACAAGAGCAGATGGCGATCAGGAACAAATGGATCAAGGTGAATGTAAAAGAGGCGCAGGACCTTACGTTCTTATGGAAATATCTGCTTTTGGTACTTTTTGTCTTTGCTCTATTTGTCTATTGGAACCGTAAGCTTAGTCGTGAGGTCGTTTGGCGTAAACGCATAGAAGATGCTCTGTTGGTCGAAAAGGAGAACTTTAAAGTCCTATTTGAGAAGGTGTCCGACGGTAATCTTATAATTCAGAAAGGAAGATTTATCGCGGGTAATGAAGCAGCGCTAAGGATGTTTGGTCTAGATGATATCTCAACACTGCTTGAGTCGAGACCGGAGGATTGGTCTCCCCCTTTCCAAAGTGATGGCTTTGCTTCAGACAAAAAATCTGATGAGATGATCGATAGATGCCTTAAGACAGGTGAACATCGTTTTGAGTGGATCCATCAAGATATTGATGGAAATGAGTTTTGGGTAGATGTGGGCTTGACCCGGATAAACTACCAAGGTGATAAAGCCATCTATGTCGTATGGCGCGATATCAGTGAACAAAAACTGCTTGAGAAGTCATTAAAACAGAGTGAAGCGCAAATACGGATGATCCTTGACCACATCCCTTTGCTTGTCATCGTCACCAGCTATGATGGGAAGATCCTTATGGCAAACCCGCAGGCATTGAACAAATATGGGTTTACACCACAAGTGTTGAGTGAGGCAAACATCCTCGAATACTACGCTGATCCTGAAGAGCGTGATATCATACTTCAGACACTTCAGATCTATGGAAAGGTAGAACAAAAGATCGTAAAGTTCAAGATCGATGATGTCATACATGCCATGATGCTCTCTATTCTACCGATCGAGTATGGACAACAGGGGGCATTACTCTCTATCGCAGTAGATATGACCGAACGCCTGAAGATGGAAGATGCACTCATCGACGCAAAGGAGAGAGCAGATATAGCAAACCGTTCAAAATCTGAGTTTCTGGCCAACATGAGCCATGAGATAAGAACACCGATGAACGCTATCATCGGATTTACGGAACTCCTAAACGATCAGGTCAAAGAGCCACGTCTCAAGTCTTATGTAAAGACCATCCAAAGCGCCGGTAATACCCTGTTGACCCTTATCAATGATATCCTGGACCTCTCCAAGATCGAGGCTGGGAAAATGGAGATCGATAAAAGACCGACAGACCTCTTTGTACTTAGCGAAGAGGTGAGCGCTATCTTTATGATGAGTGTTCGCAGTAAAGGTCTGGACCTCATCGTCGATGTCGATGAGGTCACACCTAATAGCCTGCTTATTGATGATGTCCGTCTGCGTCAGGTACTGCTCAACCTTATTGGCAATGCTGTGAAGTTCACTGACCAAGGAGTCATTCGATTGAAGATCAAGTTGCTGAAGAACGATGCCCATCATAGTAAGGTAGACCTTGAGATCAAGATCGAGGACAGTGGCATAGGCATACCCCCTGAGCAGCTTGAGCACATCTTTAAAGACTTTGTGCAAAGAGAGGGACAAGATAACCGCAAGTTCGGTGGGACTGGTCTGGGCTTGTCTATATCCAAACGTCTTTGTGAGATGATGGGTGGTGAGATATCCGTCGAGAGCCTTGTGGGAGAGGGTACGACTTTTTGCGTTCGTCTTCCTGAAATAGATATTGCATCAGTTCAACATGAAAAGCAGTTGAAAAAGAGTCCGACGATAGATACTCGCGCTATTGTCTTTAGAGCGGCTAAGTTCATGGTAGTGGATGATATCGCGGATAATCGTGACCTGATAGTAAATATCTTTGAAGACTCAGCTCTGGAAGTGGTGACTGCAGCCGATGGTCTTGAGGCCATAACAGTGTATAAGGTGCATAAGCCAGACTTGATATTAATGGACATAAGAATGCCAAAGATGGATGGTTATAAGGCAGCTTCTGAGATCAAAAAAATCGCAGATGTCCCTATCGTCGCCTTAACAGCATCGGTGATGAAAGATGATTATGAACGCTCAAAGAGAGAGGACTTTGATGGATACCTGAGAAAGCCTGTACTTAGAGATGAGCTGTTTTTAGCCTTGAGTCGCTTTCTTGAATATGATGATATCATCTCTGTTCATGATCATCAGAGCAGTATTGAGCTTTCTCATAAAGCTAAAGTAAATCTGGCTCTGATCATTAAGACGATGAGTGAGGAGATCACCCCGGTACAGGTACAGGCACTGAAAAGTAATAATATTGCTGAGATCAAAAGTGTGGCATCTTTGCTTCACGCATTGTCAGAGACCTATGAGGTCGATCTGCTTAAAGTGTACGCCGAGGAGCTTTATGCTGCGGTAGATGCTTTTGATATAGGTAAGATGGGAGCGTTGTTACATGAATATACCAGACTTGAAGAGAAGATGGCTTCATTATGATGGGCATGGGACCTGAGCATTATAATAAGCTCTGTCATAGGGTATTACTTTAGCATCGCCTCTTTTTCTCTCTTCGTGAGCTGCTTGATGGCATATTCACGCTTTGATGCAGCACTTTTATCCTTACAGGGCTCCGAGTAGACTATTTTGACAGGACGTCGGTTTCGGGTATATTTAGCTCCTTTTGGAGAGCCATTATGTTCACCCAGACGTCGCTCAAGATCAGTAGTGATACCGGTATAAAGAGTATTGTCACTGCAGCGGAGTATATAGACAAAATATGACATGTGAGAAGAAAGTCCCCTGAGAAGGGTGCTTTAGATCTTGCTTTTGACGAATGTCTCCATCTCGTCGACGATCATCTCGATAGTACGTTCTCCATCGATCTTACGCAGTATACTTCTGTCCGTGTAGAACCCTTGAATGTCTGCAAGAGGTTCTGTGTAGACCTTCATACGATTGTCAAAGACTTCGTTGTTGTCATCAGCACCGCGTGCACGTCCAAGGACGCGGTCACGCGCGACAGCCTCACTCACTTCGACTTCGATGACATTGAGAAGCTGGACACTCTTCTCATCAACAAGATAATCATCTAAGGCACCCATCTGCTCCTGTGAGCGTGGATAACCGTCGATGATGACTACGTCAGTCGGAGCACGTTTGATAGCTGCGATGATAGTCTCAATAGCAATAGTGATAGGGACAAGGTTGCCTTTGCTGATGACATTATCAATGATCTTACCGCGTTCACTGCCGCTTGCGACTTCGGCTCTAAACATATCGCCGGTGGAGTAGTGAGTGATCTTCTCACTATTACGTTCAGCGATCATCTCTGCATCAGTCGTCTTACCTGAACCCGGAGCACCGATGATCAGAAACAGTCTCTTTAAAGCCACTGTTTACGCCTGCTGTTTTTTCTCGCGAAGTCTGATATGCAGATCTCGCAGCTGGTCGTTCTCGACAGAGTTTGGTGCGTCAGTCAAGATACATGATGCTTTTTGTGTCTTAGGGAAAGCGATGACATCACGGATGCTCTCTTTTTTAGTAAGCAGCATGATCATACGGTCAAAGCCCATGGCAAAACCGCCGTGAGGAGGCGCACCGAACTTCAATGCATCAAGTAAGAAACCGAACTTCGCTTGAGCCTCTTCTTCGCTGATACCAAGCAGTTCAAAGATCTTGGCCTGAACGTCTTGTTTATGGATACGGATAGAGCCGCCTCCAAGCTCGACACCGTTCAATATGATGTCGTAAGCGATCGACTCAATATCTTCGAGATGATCATGGTCAAGGTCTTTAGGCATGGTGAATGGGTGGTGAAGTGCTTTGATCTTCCCTTCCTCGACTTCAAACATCGGGAAGTCGACTACCCAGCTGAAGTTGAAGACATCCGGGTCAGCAAGCTTCATCTTCTCATGTTCAGCTATGAAGATACGGAAGCGTCCCATGTAATCTAAGACTGTCTTTTTGTCTCCTGCACCGAAGAAGACGACATCACCGACTTCCATCTGTGTGCGTTCGATCAACAGGTCGATATCAGCCTGCTCGAAGAACTTGATCAATGGCCCTTTGAGTCCATCTTCTTTCAATTGAAAATAACCCAGTCCTTTAGCACCAAACTTACGGACATACTCCTCAAAACCTTTCATCTCACGTTTAGAGAAGACAAGGTCTGCACCTGGGACTCGTAGTGCTTTGATGCGGTTCTTCTTCGGATCGGTCGCAACAGAGGAGAAGATCTCGTTATCACAACGCTCGAAGATATCGATGACATCGACCATCTCCAGTCCATAGCGAAGATCTGGTTTATCAGAGCCGTATTTTTCCATGGCGTCAGTGTGTCGCATACGTGGGAACGGTGCTTTGATCTCATGACCTACCGCGCCAAAGATACCGACGATAAGCTCTTCAGCGACGGCGATGACATCGTCTTGGTCACAGAAACTCATCTCTACATCGATCTGAGTGAACTCAGGCTGTCTATCAGCACGCAAGTCTTCATCACGGAAACATTTGGCGATCTGAAAGTAGCGGTCAAAACCGCCGACCATCAGTAGCTGTTTGAAAAGCTGAGGAGATTGCGGCAGGGCATAGAACTCGCCATCATGTACACGACTTGGTACCAGATAGTCACGTGCGCCTTCTGGAGTAGACTTGGTCAAGATCGGTGTCTCGACCTCAAGAAAACCAAGACCATCGAGAACATTTCGTGCAGCGATAGCCGCTTTTGAACGCAGACGGAAAATATCGAAAGAGCTCTTTGAACGCAGGTCAAGATAGCGGTATTTGAGTTTTGTCTCTTCACCGACCTTCTCATCACCGATGACGAACGGCATCGGAGCACTGCGGTTTTCGATGATAAGCTCATCGACTACGATCTCGATCGCACCGGTCTCAAGGCGTGGGTTCACCAGACCTTCACCGCGCAGGCGTACTTTTCCGATCGCGCGTATTACAAACTCGTCACGTATCTCGTTGGCTGTCTTGTGCGCCTCGACATTATCTGCCGGGTCACAGACAAGCTGGATAAGGCCGTTCTTATCACGGATATCGATAAAGATGACCCCGCCATGGTCACGATAGCTGTTTGCCCAACCGGCAAGAGTGACGGTCTCACCGACATTGTTCTCGTTTAGTTCTGTACTGTAATGACTTCTCAAAAGCTAAAGTCCTCATAAAGATTTTTCGCGATTATAGCGAAGCATCACTTAAGGTCGGCTCTTTGGTATAAACAAGGAAAATATCAAGAATAAGACCTAATGGAATCTTTCATCTTGTCGATATTGACTATTAGAATAATAATCTCAAATAAAGTCAACCATGAAAAACGATCAATTTCATATTAGCTCTGACATCATCTCGAAGCGTCTACTTTATGTAGTGTTGGCAGGTTTTATCGTGGTCACACTTTTCAGGCTTGGTTATCTATACAAGACTATGGAACATGATAAATATCGGTTTGCCAAAGAGGAGTCGAAGCTGCTTAGCACCTTCATGATGACGCACCGTACTTATTATCAGGACCTGTTTATCAACAAAGCCATCGATCTTACTGAAAAGACACTTCCGGCACTTCCGGCTTTTAGTGCCTCACAGATCTCTAAGGAGTTCTCACTCGACAACATACGCAACATCACGATTCAAACAGTCTCAGATGATGCAAGAAACGAGAAGAACCATGCTGACAAACAGGAGCGTCGTGCTATTGAGTTCTTTCGTGCCAATATCAAAGCTAAAGAGTATTATGACTATATCCCTACATCCAAAAGTATCGATGGGTCAGCTTATTATCAATACGCGATACCGTTAAAGATCACATCAAAATGTCTTCAATGCCACGGTGCCAGAGAAGATGCACCAGACTTTATCAGACAGAAGTATGACAAGGCGTATGATTATAAGCTTGGTGATATCCGTGGGATATTAAGCATCAAAGTCCCGGAGTCAGGTATCTCAAATTATTTTACTCCGGGATTTTGGATGAACGTGCTCTATGACATGTTTCTCTTTACCGGACTTTTCTTAGCTATACGATTTTTGATCCATAAGTTTCGTAAATTCTCAAAATCACTTGAATCAGAAGTGAAAAGACGTACTTATGACTTACAACATACTGTCACTATGTTAGATGAGTATAAAAAAGCACTCGATGAGAGTGCTATCGTCTCTAAAAGTGACCCACATGGTAATATTACCTATGTCAACGATGCGTTTTGCAAGATCAGCGGTTATACAAGAGAAGAGCTCATAGGCAGAAACCATAGCATTCTCAGACCTGATGATACAAGTGATGCGTTCTATGTACGCCTTTGGAGAAAGATACTTGACAAAAAAGTCTGGCACGGGTTGATAAAGAACATCACTAAAGATGGTAGGCAATACTATGAGGACCTCAGTATCACACCGATACTTGACCAAAATGGTGAGGTCAAAGAGTTTATTGCCATAAAATATGATGTGACTGAATTGATCGAGAACCGTAAAGAGATCCAGAACATCTATACCATCGACAAGTTGACATCTCTGCCTAACAGGAGTCATTTCCTTGAAGACATAGTGGAGATACAGGCACCAAACCTCGCACTGATCAATATTGATGGCTTCAAGACCATCAATGACTATTATGGTATCGCCAGTGGAGACGCGCTACTAAAACAGGTAGCGGATAAGCTAAAAAGTATGATCAAAAATGACCTTTTCACACTTTACCGTCTGCATGCTGATGAGTTCGCTGTCTTGGGTGTCGGGGTATTTGGTATTGATGAGTTTGTAGCACTAGTCCATCATTATGAGCTGGAGATCGAAAAGACAGAGTTCATAGTCGCCGAAGGCCAGGAGATCACATTCTCGGTCACTATCGGTTTTGGTTCCGGCAAGCAGGCCTTGGTGAAAGCTGATATGGCACTTAAAGTCGCCAAGACAGAGCACCTTGCGTACTTTGTCTACGATGAGACCTTAAACCTTGAAAGTCAGTACAAAGATAATATCCTGATGGTAAAAAGAGTCAAATCTGCGATCGAGGAGAAACGGATCATCTCTTATTATCAGCCTATCTTGCATATAGCATCGAATACCATACAAAAGCATGAGTCTCTGATACGGATGGTAGAAGGTGATGATGTCATCCCCCCAGGTGCTTTTCTGCCGGTAGCCAAACAGACAAAACAGTATTTTAGACTGACGGAAGTGATGGTAGACAACGTCCTCGATATGCTTGGCACTTATCAAGGTAGCATCTCTGTCAACCTTTCCATGGAGGACTTTTCTAATGAGAAGATGATGACGCATCTTAAAGAGCGACTTGATGGTCTTGAAGGTGCAGATCGATTGATATTCGAGATACTTGAGAGTGAAGCGATCGACAACTATGATGCCCTGTCTCGTAGTATTCGGGAGATAAAACAGCTTGGTGTCCAGATAGCTATTGATGACTTTGGAAGCGGGTACTCCAACTTCTCTCACGTGATGCAACTTGCTGCGGACTATATTAAGATCGATGGCTCACTTATCCAGAACATCGATACCAACAAGAACTCAAGGATACTGGTAGAGGGCATCGTGGATTTTTCCAAACGTCTTCATATGCAGAGCATAGCTGAGTTTGTCGAGAGTAAGGAGATATTAGACATCCTGAAAGAGATCGGTGTCGATTATGCCCAAGGATATCATATCGGTAAACCTGGACCAAATATCTCTTTGTAACACTCTTAAACGATTTGAAACTAATATTATGTGATAATAACTGACATAAACGCAAGAGACTTGAAGTGCCTACCGGAGGATTAAGATGATAACAGTACTTGGAGCTGATGGAAGCCATTCACACAATAGCAAGGCATCATCGTTTTTGATCGACAGAAGCATCCTTATCGATGCAGGTAATGTCATAGAGGGTCTCGGATACACCTGCTGCAATATCGAGCATCTCTTTATCTCACATACCCATTTTGACCATATTTTGGACCTCCCTTTTATCCTTGAGAACCACTTCTCATGCAGTGACAGGACTTTAAAGGTCTATGCTTTGGATGAGAACATCATCACGCTTCGAGAACATCTTTTAAATTGGGATATGTGGCCTGATTTCGAGAAGATAGAGTTGGAGAGGATCGATAGACCGGTGCTGGAGTTTATTCCAGTGAGTTTTGGAGACACCATAGTCATCGACGGGGTGGAGATAACCGTGCTGGAAGCGAACCATACCGTACCTGCTTGTGGTTACAAGGTACAAAAAGGTCCTGAGGCTTTTGTCCTCAGTGGTGATACCTATTGCAATGATGCACTTATCGACTTTATTGACAGTGACAGCACCATCACATCACTGCTTATCGATGTCTCTTTCTCTTCAGAGAAAGAGGAGCTCGCAAGCAAAAGCAAACACCTGACACCCCGACTGTTGGAGACGATGTTATCACGTCTGCAACGTAAGGATGTAATGATCTGTACCTATCATCAAAAACCTTTCTTTGTAGAGAAGATCGATAGAGAACTTGCTGACCTGGGTCTGTTGCGCAATGGGGGGAAACGTCTTGAGACAGGTGATATACTGGACCTTTTCACCCCAATACAAACGCGTCAGGAAGTAGAGAACGTCCAAAACGGCACCAGCGAGGGTGGACATCTCAAAAATCTTTTTAAGATCGCCCAGACCATGCAGACTGAACAAGACCCTTCACATCTGCTTGAGATGATCGTCGACCAGGCGAAGAATTTCACCACCTCTGATGGTGCGACACTCTATATGCTCGATGCAGAAGTACAAGAGCTGGTATTTAAGATATCACACAATGATACACTCAATATCCATATCGATGACAGACACAGTGATGTGGTATGGCCAAACCTTCCACTTTACTTGGAAGATGCTCAGCCGAATGTCCACATGGTCGCGGCATTGTCTGCCTTGAACAAGCGTACGATCATGATCGATGATGTCTATGATAATCGTGATTTTGATTTCACAGGGGCAAAGGCTTTTGATAAGAACACAGGATATCGTTCTCAGTCGATGTTAGTAGTACCTCTGCTTGATCATGAAGAGGAGGTCATAGGTGTCTTGCAGCTTATCAACAAAAGAGATAAACGTGGCGAGACGATAACGTTTGATGAACAAGACAGGGAGAGCACCCAGGCCTTGGCTTCGCAGGCTTCAGTCGCGATCATCAATAACAACCTCATAAAAGGTCTCGAAGAGTCATTTGAACTCTTCATCCGTACGATCGCCAAGGCGATCGATACCAAATCACACCATACAGGAGAACATGTACGACGGGTCGCTAAGATAGCAGATATGATCGCTAAAGCGATCGATAAAAGTGATGAAGGGATATATAAGAAGATAGACTATAGTGCGAACGACCTTCGACAGATCCACCTTGCAGCTCTGCTACATGATGTTGGTAAGATCGCGACACCTGAATATATCATGGACAAAAGTAATAAACTTGAGACTATTGTCGATAGGATCGAACTGATCGATGAGCGTGTCGAGATACTAAAGCGTGATGTAAGGATAAAGTATCTTGAAAGTGAGTTGGATGCCCTTCGTTCGGGTGAGTCTGTCCCTGCAGACTTGCGTGAGAGTGAGACCTTGGAGTTGGCCGAGCTTGATGCGATGTGTCTTTTTCTTCGCAAGACCAATGTAGGTAGTGAGTTCCTTGCTGATGATAAGATCGAATATCTGCATAGACTTGCGAAGATAGATTATAAGCTTGATGGAGTAGACACCAATTTCTTAAGAGATGATGAGCTTAGGAACCTTTCGATCCGTAAAGGTACATTGACTGATGAGGAGCGTGATATCATCATCGACCATGCCCGTGTGACTGTCGAGATACTCAGTGCCATACCATTTCCTAAAGCACTGCAACGTGTCCCAGATATCGCCTGTAATCATCACGAACGACTTGATGGAAGCGGTTACCCGAGACAGCTTAAGGGTGATGAACTGAGTCTCGAAGACAGGATCTTGGTCCTGGCGGATCTTTTTGAAGCACTCTCTGCCTCGAACCGCAGCTATAAGAAAGCAAACTCTATGAGTGAGATCGCTTCGATCATTGAGAAGATCGTAGGTCTAGGGCATATTGATAGTGAGCTCGTGACGTTTTTCTTTGAGACAGGTATATATAGAGAATATGCACAGAGTGAATTGAATCCCTCGCAACAAGAGCATGTCAAACTGAACTTAAAATAGTCTAACTAAGGCACACAGCCATATTTCTCTTGGCTGATTCAGCGTTTTGGTTATAATGACATAAATACAACATATCCTGTAGAACACAAAGAAGTACCAGAGACCTGATATAGCGGCTTTGGACTGATATCTAAATAGCGTATAAAGGTCTACTTTTGAAACTTGAGTCTATCACTAAAGTCGGCATCATCCTAAGGCCCTCCACACCAGAACTGAAAAGTATGTTTTACCATGTGAAGTCAGTCTTCGCCGTACATGGTATTGATACTGTGATCGACAGTACGAGTGGGAGTATGATCGGTGTTCTTGGACAAGAGTTCGATATGCTTTGTCAAAATTGTGACATCCTTGTCGCTATTGGTGGTGACGGGACACTTATCTCCACCGTACGACGCTCTTATAAATATCAGATGCCCGTGCTTGGCATCCATGCAGGTAAACTTGGGTTTCTCTCTGATATCTCATCGATGGAACTTGACGATTTTGTCCAGAAGCTTAAAAAGGGTGATTATCGCATCGATAAACGGGCTATGCTTCAAGCGACTATCAAGACGGCTAATGGTGAGAACCGTGTGATAGCTTTTAATGATATTGTCCTTACCCGACCGACCATCTCAAAGATGATCCACCTTGAGACCTTTGTCGATGGTAGATCGTTCAATACGTATTATGGTGATGGTGTCATCATCGCTACACCGACAGGCTCGACTGCCTATAACCTCTCTTCGGGAGGTCCTGTCCTGTTTCCTCAGACACAGGTGTTCGTACTCACCCCGATCTCACCACATTCACTGACTCAGCGCCCCGTTGTCATGCCTGGCCACTTTCCTATCGAGGTCAAGACACCGGACAAAAGTGCACTGGCTATCATCGATGGACAGGATATATATGAATTTGGTGAGGGTGACAGTATAGAGATACACCTGGCAGCCGAATCTGCCCATCTGATACATCGAAAGGATTTTAACTACTTTGAGGTCCTTAAGGAGAAGCTCAGCTGGGGCGAGGGATGATCGAGCGTTTCTATATGCGTGCCTGCCTCTCTTTTGATGAGGTCGAGCTAGACCTTGAACCGGGTCTTATCGTCTTCTCCGGTCCCAGTGGAAGTGGAAAATCACTCTTGATGCGTTCTATCCTTGGCTCTGTCGGATTTGATGACCCCCTGGCGGAGATAGGTGAGTCCACACTTACCTGGAGACTTGATGAGGAGTTGACAGGTCTTGTGAACGAAGAGCGTAATACCTTCAAACAGGTAAAGCGTGAGAACGTACGCTATTTCATCAACAACCAAAGTGTCTCCAAACGTGCACTGCGTAATATCTCAAAACAGTACCTGCGTCATCTGAGTCTGAAAGATTACAGTGATTTTGAGCAGGAGAGTCTGCTTGGTCTGTTTGATGCGCAGATAGCACTTGAGAAGCCTGAACATCTTACGACGATCCATGACTATAAGGTCGAGTTCTCGACCTATAATCGAGCACGACACGAGATGGTCGAACTTGAACGTGAGGAGAAACGTATCTTCGACCTAAGAGAGTTTGCCGCGTTTGAAGTGGAGAAGATCGATAAGATCTCTCCGGAGCCAAATGAGTATGAGCGTCTTGTCGAGATAAAAAAAGCCCTCTCTATGAAAGATAAAGCAGATGAGAAGATCACACTCGCAGAATCCATCTTTGAACAGGAGTACCTTGTCTCTGAAGCACTGCAAAGCATGGACATGGATAGTTCTTTTTTTGATGATGTGATGAACGAATTGCGTGTTCAGTTTGATAGTGCAAGGCGCTCTTTCGAAGAGATCGAGGATGTCAATATTGAAGAGGTCCTCGATAGACTCGAACAACTTTCTGATCTTGAACGTCGTTATGGAAGTATTGAAAAGGCTCTGCATTATAGAGATCAAAAGGCGGCTGAGCTTGAGAAGTATGATAACTTCGATGCCAGAAAAAGTGCGTTACAAAAAGAGATAGACAGCCGTTATGCTACGCTTATCAAACTTGTCACTACCCTCTCATTAAATCGCAGTGAGGTCTTATACGATGTCAATGAGATACTCAACGGTTACCTTAGACAGCTCTATCTTAAAGGGGCAGAGTTGAGTCTCTCCCGAGGAGATTTTGGGCCTTTTGGTCAAGATAGTGTCGAACTTGAACTGCAGGGAACATCTTTGAAAAGTGTTAGTGCGGGCGAGTTCAACAGACTTCGTCTGGCACTGCTTGCAACGAAGACACAGACTATGAAGTCTCAAGGTGGTGTGTTGATGCTAGATGAGATCGATGCCAACCTCAGTGGAGAAGAGTCGATGAGTGTCGCTCGAGTGTTGTGTCAGCTCAGTGCTTATTTCCAGGTCTTCGTAGTCTCTCATCAACCCCAACTTACCGCTATGGGACAGCAGCATTTTCTTGTGACGAAAGAGAAAGTCAGTCGTGCCATCCTCCTTGGTAAAGAGGAACGGATCGATGAGATAGCCCGCATGGTAAGTGGTGATACTGTCACAGCTGAGGCAAGAGAGTTGGCAAAAGAGCTGTTAGAGAGTGCTCGATGTGCCTAGTCATAGCAGTGATACTCGCTATATTTGCCTTTAATGTTATGATGGCTGGAAATATTCCAGTAGGTCTGATGGCATTAGCGGGCTCTCTTTTTTTTATCTTTTTGATGATACGAAACATCCGTCATGTTCGTAGACTAAGAGATGAGAAAGATCGACACCGGACAGATGACCATGAAGAGATAGAGAGACAGGGATAAGAGATATGATAATAGACACACACATACACCTTGATGATGAACGCTATAGAGAGGACCTGGATGCTTTATTGGAGCGGGCAGAAGAGGGTGGTGTAGAACGTTTTATCATCCCCGGGGCTGATCCTGATACATTGGATCGTGCTGTCGAGCTCTCAGAAGCATATCCACATATCTATTTTGCAGTAGGCGTACATCCCTACGATATGGACAAGTATGAGAGTCTTGATTTTGATGCCTATCTCTCCCATCCCAAGTGTGTCGCAGTTGGTGAGTGTGGTCTGGATTACTACCGTCTTGAAGGTAGTGATGAGGAGAAGGCAAGTGAGAAAGCTAGACAAAAAGAGCTGTTCAGGGCTCAAGTCAGAATGGCCAAGAAGCATCACCTACCGTTGATCATCCATATTCGTGATGCCAGTAGGGACTCCAAGGCCATCTTACTCGAAGAGGGTGCAGAGCAGGTCGGTGGTGTATTACACTGTTATAACGCTGATGATGAACTGCTCTCTCTGGCTGAACAGGGCTTCTATTTTGGCATCGGTGGCGTATTGACATTCAAGAACGCTCGCAAACTTGTCGACGTACTGCCAAAAATACCCTTGGAGAAGCTTCTTATTGAGACTGATGGTCCCTATCTTACCCCGCAGCCTTTTAGGGGAAAGAGGAATGAACCCCTCTATACGACCCTGGTATCTGATAAGATGGCTGAACTACTGGAGAAGAGTCGAGAGCAGATGGATACATTGACTACAGAAAATGCAAAATTATTATTTAATATTTCATAATATGCTCTGATCCCTTTACTTCTTTTAGCAAAATAATGGTAATATCCGCATTCTAAATTTTATGACAGCTTTAGAACGAACACGTTATAATAAATAAATATTAACTTTAAATAACAGGATGAGCATGAAAAAGATCTATATATTCATATCGTTTTTTCCAGCCTTACTGTTTGGCGCACTCACATTCGATACAAGTCATGAGCGTGAGGTGTCAGTACTAAAGTCTTTTGATATCGATGCTAGCTTTCTTAAAGACCCTGTCTTGACAGATCTGAAAAAGCGAAAGCGTACCCATAACCACTACCACTCCTTCTTTAGAGCTATGGACAATGGTTATATGTTCATTCCCAAGATCACCCGGATATTGTCTAAGGCAGATATCCCCGAAGAGTTTCTTTTTCTGGCGATGGCTGAATCAAACTTCTCGGCAAAAGCACTTTCAAACAGGAGTGCAGCCGGTCTCTGGCAGTTTATGCCTGAGACAGGAAAACGGTATGGTCTGAAGATCGATGACTATGTGGATGAGCGCCGAGACCTTGTGAAGTCGACTGAAGCGGCAGTCAAGCACCTTACATACCTTCATGATAAGTTTGGAAGATGGTACCTTGCTGCACTGGCCTATAACTGTGGTGAGGGACGGATGAACCAGGCTATCAAACGTGCTGGGACAAAAGACCTTAATACATTACTTGATCCCAAAAAACAGTATCTTCCACCAGAAAGCCGTCTTTATATACGTAAGATCATTGTCAAGGCATTGATCGGAAATGATGAGGCCTATCTGGAAAAAAGTGAGTTTGACCATCTCTTGAACCGTGCTAATGCCTACCCACTTGCAACAGTGAAATTACCAAAAGGTGAGCGACTTTCCCGCCTAGCTGGTATCTTGCAGATGCCTTATCAAGATCTGAAAAAACTCAACCATCAACTTGAGTATGATTTTGTCCCGCCTTATGCCAAACGATATGATCTCTATATCCCTTCGATCAAACTTGCTAAGTTCAAGAGTGACTATAGACCTGCTGACCTTCAGAAACTCTATCTTGTGCATACTGTCAAAAGTGGGGATAATCTCATAAGACTAGGTAAGAAGTATAGTATCTCTTATAAAGCTATCAAAGACTTCAACAATGTAAGAGGCAGTGTCTTACGTTTGAAGCAGAAGCTCATCATCCCAGTACAAAAACCATCAATGGACAGTGACACGGAATATATTGTCAAGAAAGGTGATACACTCATCGCGATCGCAAGACAGTTTCGCGTCAAGGTCGAAAAACTTAAACAGATCAATCATCTGAAATCCGACAGGATCTATATCGGTAAAGCACTGACTGTATATGATTAAGACCTTTTCGATCTTTGCTGTACTCTTGCTGTTCGCAGGGTGCAGCACACGTACTGGCCGTTCTACTTACACTCTGCCACCCACACAAAAGAAACCGGTCAAGACCTATAACCAAGCGACTATGCGACCTTATACAGTCCACGGAAAACGTTACTACCCTAGTGTAGTACGCAGTGGTGAGAAGTTTCATGGGAATGCGAGTTGGTATGGACCGAACTTTCACGGTAAGCTTACATCCAATGGGGAGACCTATGATATGTATGCTATGACGGCGGCACATAAGACCCTGCCAATGAACACTATCGTGAAAGTCAATAACCGTGATAATGGTAAAAGTACGGTCGTACGGATCAACGACCGTGGACCATTTATTGAGACCCGTATCATCGATCTCTCTAAGACTGCTGCATCAAAAATAGATATGCTCTCATCCGGGACTGCTTTAGTCGAGCTTGAGATCCTGGGTTTTGAACGTGACGGTTCAACCACGATCTCAGATGTCAATACGTTGAAAAAAGGTCCTGTTGAGAAGGTCATCACATCTTATGCGATCCAGATCGGCTCGTTCTCACAAATAGAAGGTGCTATCTCCACGCAGGAGAGACATAATGGTAGAGATGGCTATAATACGATTATAAAAGATACAGAAGATAGTAGTGGCCGTTACTTTAGAGTCTGGATAACTGGCTTTAAAAGTGATGATGAGGCAAGAGACTATATAAGTAGCGAAGACCTCGACCATGCGTATATTGTAAGGGAATGATGATGATAGAACTTCAACGAAACACCAAAGAGACACAGATAAGTGTCAGACTTGACCGTGATGGTACCGGTATAAGCAACATAGATACCGGAGTCGGTTTTTTTGATCATATGCTTGAGAGTTTTTCTAAACACTCGCAGATCGACCTTGATGTGGTCTGTAAAGGCGACACTCATATCGATGATCACCATAGTGTCGAGGATGTAGGCATCGTCATAGGACAAGCTTTGAGTAAGGCTATGTACCCGATAGAGATGGTCGAGCGCTTTGGAAGTGCTGTGATCGTGATGGATGAAGCATCGGTCCGCTGCGATATGGACCTGAGTAACCGACCTTTTTTACTTTTTGATGTCCCACTCGAAGGTAAGGTCGGTACCTTTGATGTGGAGTTAGCGGAAGAGTTCTTTCGTGCAGTCGTCTTTAACGCTGGTATCACAGCCCACATCGTAATGGAGCGTGGAAAGAACAAACACCATATCATCGAAGCAGCGTTCAAGTCGATGGCTGTGGCACTACGCCGTGCCTTGACTCGTAATGAGAAGAGTGCCGTACCAAGTACGAAGGGTGTACTATGACCAAGCTGATCGTCTTGGACGTTGACGGCTGTCTGACAGATGGTAAGATCACCTATTATGAAGATGGGAACGAGAGCAAGTCTTTTAATGTCAAAGATGGTCTTGCTATCCGAACTTGGATACGTATGGGTAATGAAGTAGCTATCATGACTGGTAGAAGATCGGCTATTGTCCAACGTCGTGCCAAAGAGCTTGGGATAGAGCATCTATATCAGGGTGTAAGTGATAAAGCCAAATTGATCAGAGAGCTTTCAGAGCAGCTTGGGATCGGACTTCAAGATATTGCTGCGATCGGTGATGATCTTAATGACTATGGTATGTTACAGATCGCTGGCAGATCATTCGTACCAAATGATGCCTCCCGTTTTGTGAAAGAGGTCGCTACGACTATCTTGGAGTGTGAAGGTGGTCGTGGTGCTGTACGAGAGATGATCGAGATGATCGTCCATGAAGATGGAAAGGAAGAAGCCTTTTTGGCATTTTGGCGATGACAGTCAACTCGTTCTTCCTGGTACTTCTGAGCGGTCTGCTCGGGATCTATTTTTTCTTCTCCCCTATGGATATTCAGGAGAAAGAGCAAAAAGAGGTGCCTATGCTGGACCTTGAGAGATTTACAGTCTATGAACTTGATACCACGGGCCTGCAGAGTGTCATGATGGGGTCAGAGGGAAAACGTTTTAGCAATCGTTATGAAGTACTCGATATAAACTATACGGACAGCAGTCACGAATTCGTCCAGACCATGAGATCGGATTTTGCACGTTATCAGAGTGAGAAAGTCTTTCTTGAAGGCAATGTACGTTATAAACGCGCCGATGGTATGATGTTCTTGAGTGATGACGCTAAATATGACCACAAACGTTCTATTGCAACGACAAGAGGACCCTTCACTATCGTAGATAAAAGTGACTGGCTTGTCGGTAAGAAGCTCTATTATAACAGTGTGAAAGAGCGAGCTAAAGGTGATGAAATCAGAGGCTCCTACACATTGCTTAAGATAAAGGAAAAATGATGTTGCGCTACCTTCTACCGATGCTGATCTTCTCTGTGACGCTTTTGAACGCAGGTAAACTTACCATAGAGGCAGATAAGTTCACTGCTGATGAGAAAAAGGGTGTCACTATCTTTATTGGGCATGTCATGGCGAAGATGGATAGTGATGAGATCAATGCATCTAAGATCATGATCTATACTGATAAAGAACACAACCCAAAGAAGATCATAGCCACGGGTGATGTCTCGTTCATCATAGCAACGGAGACTGGTGACACTTACGCAGGCAGGGCACAAAAAGCAGTCCTTAGACCGATCGAGAAGGACTACCACTTCTTTACCGATGTGCATCTTAAACAATTAAACCAATATAAAGAGATCAATGGAGATGAAGTGCGTGTGAACACCCTCAAGGGGACTGCTCTAGCAAAAGGGGCGAACAAGAGACCGGTCATCATGGTCTTTGATATCGCTGACAAAAACGAGACAAGATGATAGAGATAATCGATGCTTCATTTATGATCTCTGCACCGGATGTCAATGCCGCGCCAGAGAACGACCTACAAAACGAAGTCGTCTTCATGGCACGTTCAAACACAGGTAAAAGCTCTCTGTTAAACGCATTGACAAACCGAAAAGGCCTGGCAAAAGTCTCATCCACACCGGGTAAGACACGGCTAATAAACTATTTTGACACCGTTTTTATTGACCGCGAAAGTACAGAGCGCGCCAACATAACAGTTGTAGACCTTCCCGGTTTCGGTTATGCCAAAGTCTCTAAATCACTTAAGACAGAGTGGGAGAAGAAGCTTACTACTTTCATAGCTAAGCGTAAGCAGATCAAGCTCTTCGTCCATCTGATCGATGCTCGTCATCCAGGACTTGAGATCGACTGTTCGGTGGCTGAGTATCTCGAGCAGATCTGTACCCCAGATCAGGTGATATTGAATGTCTATACTAAGATGGATAAGCTCAATCAGAAGGAACTAGGTGCGCTTAGAAGGATCACACCGCCTGATTCCATCATGGTCTCTAACACAAAAAGACGTGGTATTGATAAACTGGTAAAGCGTATATACGACATCGTTGCTGGAGATGTTGATGCCGATTGAGTATCGAAAAGCGACCTTGGATGATATAGCTTCGATGCAAGCACTTGTCAGACCAGAGGTCGACTCTGGTGTGATCTTGATGCGAAGTGATAACGAGATAGCGACAAATATCCGTTCTTATCTTCTGGCATCTTCAGAGAAGAGTGTCGTCGGTTTTCTCGCTCTGCATGTGCATACCCCAGATCTCGCAGAAGTACGCTCATTGATCATAGACAGCACTTTTCGTGCCCTTGGCATCGGTAGAGAATTGGTACTGCGCAGTCTTGATGAAGCACGCTCACTGGGTCTAAGTGAGGTGTTATCGCTGACCTATCAGCAAGGTTTTTTTGAGAAAATGGGATTTGAAGAGATCCCGAAAGAGTCCCTTCCAGAACATAAGATCTGGGCTGATTGTATTAAATGTAAACACTTCCCCGTATGCAACGAAGTCTCACTTATCAAAAAACTTTCCTTGGTCTGATATATTTCACGGCATTTGCCATGTATATCAGTCTGAGTAGCATCTATCTGCTATTGCCACCTATGTTAGGACTACTCTTTTATCATTATGTCCATGCGACAGAACGTAAACAGACCCGTGTAGTCATACTCATAGCCTTTATGCTTTTATTATTTGAGGCAGAGAAGGGTTTCACTCTTTTTAGTACACTGATCTACTTTTTTATCTTTTATCAGTTTCTGATCCCAATGATCCATCAGTATGTCTATTGTCGACGCTGCCGTGATCTTATTTACATCGTACTGGCATACTTTGGGTTTTGGCTCTTCTCACTAGTGATAAGCCAGGTCTTCTGGATGCCGCTTCCTTCTCTGGACTGGCATGTCTTTTACTATATCATCATCGAGTTCCTCATTGTGAGTCTGTTATGAGGATCAGGATCATCATCATCTTGTTCTTGTTAGTATGGATATCCCTGCTTGTACGTGTCTTTTATCTCTCTGTCAACTCAAATGCCTACTATGACCGGCTTTCGAGCAAGAACACCATCAAGTCTGAGTTTGTCGCACCGGTAAGAGGTGAGATACTAGATCGCAACAATGCTCCGGTGGCGATCAATAAGCTTGGTTTTAAGATCAAGGTACGTCCACACTTGAACAAAAAAGACCTTGAGGCCGAAGTCGATTATATTGGCAAGATGCTTCCCTTTCTTGATAAGGCCAAAGTGATCACTGCCTATGAGAAAAAAGAGTCGAACTACAATCACCACTTCATCGAAGTCGTAGCTTTTGTCTCTTATGAGGATATTATGCCGGTCTATTCGACGCTGAACCTACGTGATAATAGCAAGGTGGAACCTGCACCAAAACGTTACTATCCCAATCGTAGGATGGCAGCTCATATTATTGGATATGTCTCAAAAGCCAACCTCAAAGACATCGAAGTCGACCCTACGTTGAAACTGATCGGCAGCGTTGGAAAGAGTGGCCTGGAGAAACAGTACAACACTTTTCTTCAGGGGATCCCGGGTGAACGAAAGATAAAAGTCACAGCACAGAACGAAGAGATCAAAGAGATCAGTTTTACCCGGCCAATCGAGAACAGACGACTTGTCCTGACTATCGATGTACGACTTCAGCAATATATCACCAAGCTTTTTAAGGGATTGGCAGGATCTGTCATCATCATGGACACAGAAGGTGCCATCCTTGCTTCGGGCAGCTATCCGGAGTATGATCTTAACTCTTTTGTCTCCGGCATCAGTACTAAACGTTGGCAGGCACTGATCAATGATCCCGATACCCCTTTTACCAATAAGAGTATCAACGGGCTCTATCCTCCGGGTTCGACGATAAAGACCGGTCTCGGACTCATCTATATAACCTCAGCAGTCAATGAGTGGTGGTATACCTACTGCAATGGTTCGATGAAACTGGGAGAACGTAATTTCCGTTGTTGGAAATCCAGGGGGCATGGTAAGACAGGTATCCGAAAGGCTATTCGCGAGAGTTGTGATGATTATTTCTACAAAGGTAGTCTGAAGGTCGGGATCAAGACGATGAGTGAAGGTCTGATGGCTTTTGGTCTTGGGAAAAAGACCGGCATAGACCTTCCTAATGAGTTTATCGGTACCGTACCTAGCCGTGAGTGGAAACGAAGACGTTATGACCAACCCTGGTATAGAGGAGAGACACTTAACTCATCGATAGGACAGGGTGATTTTCTGACTACACCGATGCAGATCACACAGATGACTGCATTGATGGCGACTGGCAGACTTCCTACACCACACTTGGCACTTAGTATTGGTGAAGAGCCTTATGAGAACAATATCACTGATGTCCTCAGTAGTGAACAAAAACGTAAGTTGCCTATTATCCAACGCGCGATGTATGATGTTTGTAATCATCCTAAAGGGACCGCAAAACACTCTTTACACACGAAGGTCAAGATAGCAGGAAAGACTGGTACCGCGCAGGTCGTCGGTATTTTGCAAGCTACAAAAAAACGTATCAAAGAGGAAGATATGGAGTACTATCGACGTTCACATGCCTGGTTGACTACCTATGGACCGGTCAGCAAACCAAAATATATCGTGACGGTCATGGTCGAACATGGAGGACATGGTGGTTCAGCTGCGGGAGGGATCGTCTCAGATATCTATGATAAGCTCTTTGATCTTGGATATATCACACAGAAAGAATAAGCTTGCATAGTAATGGTCATCGTTTTGCCAGGACACCCATCAGCGCTTTGAGTATGTTGTTATAGTTGACTTTGATCAGCTTGTTCTGTGCATAGATGTCTTTGAGCTGTTGGGCATTTGAGGCAGCCTGCCTGTGCCAGTTCTTGACTTCTTTAAGAGCATTGTCATAGCTACGCAGTCCGCCATCATGTTCTTCATAGCCTTTTCTTAGTAGCTCTATCAACCTTCTGTCTTCATTTTTGAGATTAAGAAGCGCATTACGTTGAGAACTTCCTTGTTCCTTGAGCTTTTTAAAGGCATCTCTGTTCTCTTGTACCTGCGCTTTTAGTACATTGATGACTCCATCAGCCTGTTTTTTTAGTGGCTCGACTTTAGCCAATGACTGTTCCGCCTCTTTTTGTCGTTCCATCGTCTCTCTAAGTCTCTCATCTTGAGACTTTGCACGGTTTTTAGCCTCTTTCCACTGGATGAGGACTGAGAGCATCGAACTGTAGTTCCACTGCTGTCCATTGCCATCGATGATGGCATGCTGAGTGATCTTTTTACCTTCATCATCAATGACGACATTACCATTGTAGTACTTTACAAAAGTCTCTGCACTCTTGTCCCGTAATTCGATATGTTTTAAAAGGTCTTGTGCAGTATGTTTTAAGATAGGGTCAAAAAAGAGACGAAGTATAAAACCTGAAAAAGCTGTCAGATCCTCTTTGTCGAGTTCACTAGCCTTCTCAAGGATGACGATCTCTACCATGGAGCGAAAGACCAATATGAACGTCTTGATGAACTGACGATTACTTATGGTGGAGAAGTCCAGACGATCACTAAGGATGTCTGGTAAGATGGACTCTAGTTGAGGCCATGCGCCATCAGGAAAGTACTGCTTATAGATACGTTCCATCTCCTGAGGAGACTTTCCGACAAACCTTCTATCCTCTTTTGCAGCACTCTTTGGTGTAGGGACTGTTTTTCTGATGTAGATATTGCCTCTGAGAAAAAGGACGATCTCACTCTCATCAAGTTCAAAGAGCAGTTCAATACGCTGACGAAGTCCCTCTTTTATCTTCTCCTCTGATATATTACTTTTGGCGTAGTAGTCATACAGCTCCATACGAATATCTTGATCAATGATCCAGAGTGTCCCGGCAGATCGATAAGTAGCGGGGTCTGAAGCGATCTCCATAAGCTTGACCGTACATCCATGCAGAGATCGGTCATATGCCTCATCTTGTGACATATCAGAAAAGGTCTTCTTGACGACTATATGATCAGCAAATACTGAGAGCAGTATCTCTTGTCCAGTCGTGTGAAAATGGTCGATGATCGCCTGTTTGAGTGCGCCCTTTTTTCTATGCAAGTCACTGACGCTGTAAGACTTTTGTAATATTTTCAGCAGGTTGTCATAGTGTGAACGGTCGAGGTCTAGCGCATACATCTCTTTGGGTAACCAGTCGGCGAGTGCTGCACGTGCCAGATCGTATAGTCTGGTATCGATCTTGGACTCCTTGTTCTACTAAAGTGTAGTTATGCTGTTTTGAACAAAGAGGGCCAGCAGGACAAATAAAAAGATGGCTCCAGCTTTGTTGTAGAGTCTATTGGCCAAGATCAGAAGCAGGGCGAGTGATGCCGCGATCATGATCATGATGTCATACGAACTAGCTTGTAGATCGACGCTTAAAGGAGCGAGCAGTGAAGCCCCGCCGAGTACCATGGAGAAGTTCGCGACATTTGAGCCGATGATATTACCGATACTCAGATCAGCATTGCCTTTCTTGATAGCTACGAGTGAGACAACGAGTTCTGGTAAAGAGGTGCCCAATGATATCATAAACAGACCGATGATCCACTCACTGATACCAAAGTCTCTTGCGATGCTGCTACCGCTTTCGATGACGAAGCTTGCACCACCAATTGTGAGGATGAAACCTATACCCAGGAGTACTGCCGTACGCATCCACTGGAATGACTCCTTTTCCAGATCATCATCGAGTTCGCCTTCGAGTGCGTCTTTGTCACTACTGAACAAAAAGAAGAGATAGGCTGCCATTATAGATAAAAAGAGAAGACCATCGATACGGCTGATGATACCATCTTGTATCATCAACATGAAGACGATGACCGGGAACAAGATCCAGGCACTGTCTTTGGCAAAAAGATCACGATCAGGGTTCATGGACTTAGCGATCATAAAGACCACACCAAGTACCAGAGTGATATTGAACATCACACTTCCGATGACGTTGGCCACTGCCATATCACTTTTTCCCTGTCCACTTGCCATCATCGATGCTGCCATCTCCGGAAGAGAGGTGCCAAAAGCCACTAGGGTGGCTCCGATCACAAAATGTGAGATGTTGTAGTGCAGGGCTATACGCTCAGACTCTTTGATGATGAAGTCAGCCCCATAGATCAGGGCTGCCATCGCGGTGATAAAGACAATAATATCCATTAATCGGTTTCCTTTTGGGTTCGTATTATTAAGCTTGAGGGGAGTGAGAACTCCCCAATGATCTCTCGTTCCTTCTGACGCATCTCACCAGCATCAGTCTCATGGTCATAGCCAAGCAGATGCAAAAGCCCATGTATGAAAAGCAGTGAGAGCTCCTCCTCGGGTCTATGGGAAAAACGTTTGGCACCGCTCTTGACATGGTCCATTGATATCACGATACTACCTAGTGGTGTCATCGGCATCGGTTCATAGGGAAAGCTGAGTACATCTGTCGCACTGTCGATGTTCCTGAACTCTCTGTTGATTTCCCGGATCTCGACATCATCAGTGAGTATGAGCTCTATCTCTTTATCTGTCAAGGTAATAGCTATAGTCTGCAAGTCGCTGACATCGATAAGAGCATCAGTGCGGTCGTCAAGTTCGATCATACTTATATTGTAGCAGATATCGTTTGACGTCAACAGTATCAGAGAGCTATTTTCAAATGAATGATCAGACTTTTCGGAGTATTTATATAGGAATGATGATGATGTAGAAGTAATACGCAGTCAATAATTTTTATATTGTGGTATAATATTATAAATAGTTAGATAAAGGCAAGTATTATGATTTCCTTTGAACGTAGAAAAGTAGCTTTTGGGTCTGCTGAAATAAAAGTATCGTCGCTTCTGTTTACCATGAGCCTTATGGTAGGGTGTGGTGGCAGCAGTGAGACTGAAGTGCAAAACAGTGTGCCTGTCTTTACAAGCCCTACCACCGTGACTGTCGATGAGAACGTACCAATAGCTATCACACTAAACGCTTCTGACAGTGATGATGATACCTTGGCCTATAGCATACAGGGAGAAGGCTCTTCCTCTTTTGAAACAGATTCCAAAACAGGAGTGGTCACATTCATGATCCCATCAGATTATGAGGCGAAAAGTGAGTATCAGTTTACAGCGATAGTAGATGATGGGAAAGCCACAGCATCTCAGGATGTCACTATTACGATCAGGGATCGACATTTCATCGATATCGCGAAGTTTGTCGCTGCGGATGCAAAACGTTTTGATGATTTTGGGAACTCGGCAGCTATGGACCGTGACTATATTGTCATCGGTGCTAATGATGAGAGCAATGCGACCGATGAGGCGGGAAGTGTTTATATCTTTAAGGTAGGCCTTGATGGCACAGTAGAGCAGATCGATAAGCTGCAAGCAGATAACACCGTCAGCGATGTTGGTTTTGGTGATGCTGTAGCGATCGATGGAGATTTTGTCGCGGTCAGTGCTGCCAAAGAGGATGGCAGTTCAGCAGAGGCGGGTCGAGTATATATCTATAAGATCGAGGCGGGTGCGATAGTCAAGCCGAGAGCCACACTTTATGCTTCTGATCAGAATGAAGGCGACCACTTTGGTACGTCGGTCGCGATCGACGGAGACTATCTGGTTGTCGGTGCTGGTCAGGCTGATACGAATGGTACTGACGCAGGAAGTGCTTATCTGTTCAAAAGAGATGGTGACGACTTTATACAAGTGGCAAAGATCCTGGCATCTAATGCCGGAGTCTCCGATTTCTTTGGCATGTCTGTTGCCATCTCCGGAACTAAGATCGTAATCGGCGCACATGCTGAGGATACTACCGCTCAAGGTGCTGGTAGTGCTTATCTCTTTAGGATCGATACGACCGATGATTCTGTCAGTCAAATAGCGATCCTCCATGCAGACGATGCTGAGAAGGATGACCATTTTGGTAGCGCAGTAGCAATCGATGCAGACAACATAGTCATCAGTGCCCCGGATAAGGACAATACGGCGACAGATGCTGGCAGTGTCTATCTGTTTCATCTCAGTGACGATGACAATGTCTCTCTGATAGATAGGATCGATGCTGATGATGCCAAAGAGAAGGACCATTTCGGTGATGCCTTAGACATCAGTGGTGATCATATTATTATTGGTGCCCGCTATAAAGACACGGGAGCTGGCGATGCAGGTGGTACCTATCTTTATAGCATCAATACCGGCACACCTCTGCTGGTAGAGAAAAGGGAAGCGTTTGATGCCACTTTAAACGATCATTATGCTGCAGCAGTAGCAATAAGCGGTGACTACATCCTCTCCACAGCAATCTATGATGATACTACTGAGACCAATACAGGGAGTGCTTATCTTTATGTCAAAGACTCCAATTAGATAGAATAAGCTTCTCTAGCTTGCTCCATCTCTCCCGAGATCTAGTCCGATCGACCCGGCTTCTGCAATAGAGATCACAGATCTAGCATTCATGATCCATTGCACGAGCCTCACCTCTTTTTTAAGATAGCACTATATTTATGTATCTTCGATTGACTATTCACTATCAAATCTGTGCTAAAATGATTTTTATGAATAATAGACGCCGATTTTTACGTAACTCATCACTACTTATGACCATTCCGCTCTTACATGCTCAGTCAGCATCTTATGGAAGTGTAGACAACACATCCAAAGAACCTTACCGCACCATCGCCATAGTCCATGAGGATATGTTTCCAGCTACATCCACAATACCCGGTGCAAAGCAACTAAATAGCATCGGTTATCTCCATGGTGTCATGCGTGATGAAAGAGTAGATGAGGATACAAAAGAGTTTATCACTAATGGAGCCATATGGCTTGATGAAGAGAGTGAGACGATGTTTAAGAAGAGCTACCATCTACTCTCCTTGTCGCAACGTCAGAAAGTACTCGATGAGATAATGGAGTATAACTGGGGTGATAGCTGGCTCTACACAGTGATGAGTTATCTCTTTGAATCGATGTTTTGTGATCCTGTCTATGGCGCCAACACCGATATGTCCGGATGGAGATGGCTTGAGTATGAACCGGGCTTTCCACGTCCCAAGAAGGTGCTCTCATGAAAGAGTATGATGTCTGCATAATCGGCAGTGGGGCAGGTGCCGGACCTGTCGCTTATACACTGGCCAAAAGCGGCTACCGAGTTGTCGTCCTCGAGAAAGGCCCATGGCTTACGGAAAAAGATTTTGCTAAAGATGAGATTGCTGTTAGCCGAAGGTCACTCTACACGCCTCCTCTTTCTGAGCAGCAGCATGTCATCGAGTACCGTGACTCTGATGGTGAACTCACCACTGAAGAAGGAGTCGAGTCAGGATGGAGTTTCTGGAACGGCTCGATGGTTGGTGGGTCCTCAAATCTTATGAGTGGCTATTTTCATCGGATGAAACCTGATGATTTTAGGCTTAAGAGTGCTTATGGAGACTTTTCAGATAGCAACGTGACTGACTGGCCTGTCGGGTATAAGGAGTTCGAGCCGTACTATGAGATGGTCGAACGTATAGTTGGTGTCTCAGGTAAGGTAGTAAAGCATGCTTTTCAAGAACCCAGGTCAACAGCAGACTTTCCTTATGTGTCTACGTGGGAACAGCCTGTATCAAGATGGTTTGATGAGGCGTGTGTATCACTTGGATATGTCAGTATCCCCACACCACGAGCTGTATTGCCTCAAGATGCTCTTGGTCGTAGCGGCTGTTCATACTCCAACTTCTGCGGCAGTTACGGCTGTGCTACCGGGGCTAAGGGTAATGCACGTGCGGCACTTTTAGACAAGGCGATAGCGACCGGGAACTGTACCATCATGCCACACACGTTTGTCTATCATCTGCATAGTGATGATAAGAGAGACGTCACGCATCTTGACTATTATGACAGGTATCAAAAGTCACGTAAGATCAAGGCAAAGATATTTGTCGTCGCTGCCCAGGCTATAGAGAGTTCAAGACTTCTGCTTAATTCAAAAAGCAAGTCCTTCCCCAATGGACTTGCTAATAATAGTGGTCAAGTGGGTAAAAATCTCATATTCTCAGCTGGTGGGAGTGGTGAGGGACGGCTGGAGATGAAAGACCTGCCAAAAGATCGTCAGGAGCAGCTCTTTACTCGGGGTGCTTTTGTCAACCGTTCACTGCAAGACTGGTATGAGTATGATGACGATGGCAGACATTATAAAGGCGGGACAATAGACTTCCTTTACGAGCATGCCAATCCAACAAGTCGCGCTCTGGGTCAACTCTATGATGATGAGGGGAACATGCTTCGTGGAAAAGCGCTACAGCATCGTATCAGGCATGCTTTTACAGGTTCACGTGTCTTTACCTTTGAGGTCTTTAATGACTGGATGCCGACTGATGGATGTTTTGTCTCCGTTGATGAGAAGGTAAAAGACAAATGGGGAGTGCCTGTTGGAAAGATCCATCTAAATAGTCATAAGCAAGACCTGCTCACGGGTGAGTTTCTTGCCAAAAAAGCGGTAAAGGTACTTGAGGAGATGGGAGCGGTAGATGTCACATATAATATCTCCAGTGCACCACCTCCTAACCTTGTCGCCGGAGGATGCCGTTTTGGTGATGATCCAGAGACATCAGTCCTTAATAGTGAGTGTCGCGCACATGAGGTAAAGAACCTTTATGTCACTGATGCCAGTTTTATGCCTACAGGGGGAAGTGTTCCTTATACCTGGACTATTTACGCCAATTCGTTTAGAGTAGCTGATGCCATCGTCAAAGATCTGAAAAACGATGTTTGACAGACTCAAAAGATCCATGCTTGAGGGTGCTAAAGATGTAGTGCAGTCCTATAATGAAGGACGTTTTGAGATGGATGCCGAGACTAGGCAGGCGTTTGATAGACTGGGCCTTGCTTATGAGAGTGACATCACAGCGATCAAAAGACGCTACAGAGAACTAAGTAAAAAATATCATCCAGATAGTGGTATATCTCCAGAGACCGAGAAGTTCTTAGTCATAAAAAACAGCTATGATGTGTTAAGATCCGCTTCCAAAAAGAAGGATCGTGATGACTAGAAAAGCAGTCTGTATTATGAGCGGAGGCATGGACTCGACCTTGAGTGCTTACATCCTCAAAGCACAAGGTTATGAGATCATAGCGGTACATTTCAACTATGACCAGCGTACAGAGGCCAAAGAGCTTGATGCCTATAAGAACATCATAGATGCACTTGGTGTCTCAGGGCATTATGAGATCGACCTTGACTTTTTTAAGCAGATCGGTGCTTCCGCTCTGACAGACCACACCATCACAGTTCCAACTGGCGGAGTAGAAGAGGGGATCCCTGTCACCTATGTCCCTTTTCGTAATGGCATCTTTTTAAGTATTGCTGCGGCTATCGCTGAAAAAGAGCAGGCTGAAGTGATCGCCATCGGAGTCGTTGAGGAGGATAGCAGCGGCTACCCTGACTGTAGAGAAGATTACATAAAGAGTATGCAGCGCAGCATCGACCTTGGCACTAAAGATACGACCCATATCGCCATCTCCATGCCTCTGGTACATCTCAAGAAAGAGCAGATAGTCAAAGAGGCGATGAAGTATGAGGTGCCGCTTGAACTGACCTGGAGCTGTTATCAAAACGAAGATGAAGCCTGTGGTGTCTGTGACAGCTGCCGCCTGCGTCTGAAAGGTTTTGGACTGGCGGGTATCGATGACCCGATCGCTTATGCGACTAGAACACTCCTTTGATCCCATCATCGACTCTGAGTCGAGAGTCCTGATACTCGGATCGTTCCCCAGCATAAGATCTTTTGAGGATGCTTTTTACTATGCTCATCCACGTAATCAGTTCTGGCCTATCATGGAACGTCTTTTTGATGTGTTGCTCAAGGACAATGAGAGTAAGAGAACATTTGCTTTAAGTCGTGGGATAGCCTTATATGACACCTATGGCTCGCTACAGCGTTCAGAGGGTAACTCCAGTGACAGTAACCTATCAGACCTTCGACCCAATGATATCCCATCTCTTTTACAGCAATATCCTAAGATCACAAAGCTTTTTTGTACCGGTAGAAAATCCTATGAAGGTATTAAAAAGTACTTTCCAGACCTAGGTGTCTCCGTCATACTGTTACCATCTACGTCACCTGCTTATGCTGCGATGAGATTTGAAGATAAACTGGAAGCCTATAGCGTAATAAAGGCCCTTTTAGAATAATTGTAAAGGAGTGAAAGTGAGACGCTTCGTCTAAAATATATCTGTTTTGGTTTGGTTGATCGTGTTATAATCCTGGGAACATCAAATAATGAAGTAACAATGATCATGAACAAAACATCCAAAGACATATTCGATCATAAAAAAAGTGATCACGCCGCATTCCTGGAATCAAGACTACAAGAGACCAGAGTGATCTTCGACCAGCTCGATGAGATAGTCATCGAGCTGGTCGACACAGAACAGCAGCAGGTAGTCTACTGGTCTAACCGAAAGGCGGCTGAGGTCTTCGATATCACAATAGAGGATGATATAACAAAGATCATCCCGGAAGCCACATGGCGACCTTTCTTTCAACAATTAAAAGAGAGTAGTGGCTCATACCGACAGCAGATGAGTGCCGGCGGGCACAGCTTCTTGTTGACAGGGCTGTACTCATCGGTGATGAACACACAGACTATCAAATTGATATTGACTGACATCACAGAGATCACATCGCTTAACGAGACGCTTTCAAAGAAGATAGGGGAGATACGCGAAGAGGCATTGGACTCTGATGAACGTTTTTATGAGACGTTCGAACAAGATGCTATCGGCATCGCTCACATCGGACTTGACTATAAGATAATACGCGCTAATGGGAAGTTGTGCCGTATGTTGAGTCATCCCAAAGATGCTCTGGTGGGGGCAGGGATATTTGACCTTACCATTGAAAGTGATAACAAGAAGAATCGTGAGCAGATAGAGCGACTACTCCAAGACCCCAAAAACAGCTCTTTCACCCTTGAGAAACGGTGTCATACCAAAGATGGCGGACAGATCTGGGTCAATGTGACGACCTCACTCTCACACCATCGAGAACAACCGATGTATTTTATCTGTTTTGTGACGGATGTCACAGAGAAAGTCCTATTACAAAAAGAGCTTGAGAAAAACGAAGAACGTTTTGAGGTCTTATATGAGGACGCACCACTGAGTTATCAATCACTGGATGAATCAGGCAATATCATTCAGATAAATCGAACCTGGCTTGATACGCTGGGATACGCGAAAGAAGCAGTCGTCGGACACAATTTCATGGAGTTTGTCGTCCCAGAAGAGCAAAAGCTCTTACAAGAGCGTTTTGGAGGGTTCTTGCAAAATAGTTTTGTCCATGACGCTGATTTTACCTTGCTCAAAGAAGATGGCAATAAAGTGGTGGTAAGTGTCGAAGGAAGGACCGTTCGTGATAGGTATGATGGACAGATAGTGACGCACTGTATACTTGAAGACATCACTAGTGAGCGTAAGGCAAAAGAGGCACTTCTTATTAGTGAACAGAAGTTAAGACAGGTCATCGATGCTGCCAACCTTGGCGTATGGGACTGGGAGTACCAAAGTGGTGTACATCATGTCGATGACACTTGGCTCAACATGCTTGGATATGTTAAGGGTGATCTCAAAAAAGATGTGACAGACTGGTCAGACCATATTCATCCGGATGATAAAGAGCAAGTCGAACAGACCATCGCAGAAGCGATAAAAGCCAATATCTCTTATACCGTAGAGTTTCGTATGCATCACCTTGATGGACACTGGGTCTGGATCCAGGGATCAGGCGCTGTTGTCGAACATGATGAGAACGGATCACCGCTAAGGCTGGTAGGGACACATCAGGATATTAGTCAACGTAAGCGAGAAGAGGACCGTGAAACGCTCTTCAACAGTGTCGTGCAGTACAGTAACGATGCCATCTATCTGGCAGATGTAGATAGTGGTCATGTCATCGATGCCAACACACGTGCGACGGAGATGATGGGTTATACTCGTGAGCAGTTGATAGGCATGCATGTCTCAGTGATCTCTGAAGAGATGGAAGATATGGAGACTTGGAGAAAGCATAACGAGAAGATCAGAGTCAACAAAAAACATCTTATAGTAACAAGATATCGAAGAGCCGATGGAGGCTTGATCGATGTCGAGGTGAGTGTCTCACTGGTCGTTCTCGATGATAGTCTCTACTCACTAGCTATCGTCCGTGATATCACTGAACGTCTCGAAGCAGAAGTCAGACAGCAGATGCTTGCCGAGATCATCGATCAAAGTACCAATGAGTTCTACCTTTTGGACAGGCAGACTATGGACTTCAGGTATGTCAACCGTGCTGCTGCCCAACAGCTTGGATATGACTATGATGAACTGCTTACGATGGCACCTAAAGACCTCTCTTCAGAGTTTACCGTAGATGCATTGACCGAGGTCGCAAAGCCCCTTTTTAACAAAGATAAGAAGCAACTGGTCTTTGAGGCTATGCATCGGCGAAAAGATGGTAGTACCTATCCCATAGAGGTGCGTTTACAGCTGGTCAACACGGTAGAGGGCGAGAGTCTATTGGCTGTCATCATGAATATCACCGAGAGAAAGATGGCCGAGAACAAAGCAAAGGAGCAAGAAGAGCTTCTTTTCATCCAGTCACGACATGCGGCTATGGGTGAGATGATCTCGATGATAGCTCACCAGTGGAGACAGCCTCTTAGTGTCATCTCCATGATGGCGAACAACTTGCTTATAGATCTTGAGCTCGATTCCCTTGACTCAGTCTTAGTCAAAGAGACGGCACTTAAGACGGTCAAACAGACGCAGTATCTCTCCAGGACCATTGATGACTTCAGGGAGTTCTTTAGACCATCGAGACCTAAGTACAGTTTTGATGTGGCCGATACTCTCGAAGAGAGTCTTAAGATGATGGAGAATACGTTGAGTAACAGTGGTGTCATCATCAATAAAGCCTTTTCTGACGCATATATCATAGAATCTTTTGCTTCTGAACTTCTGCAGGTCTTCTTAGTCTTGTTTAATAATGCCATAGATGCATTTATGGATAAAGACAACCGACAAAAAGAGGTGACCATCTCGATCTCATCGAGTGAGAGCGGCGTCACCATAGACCTCTGTGACAATGCAGGTGGGATCGACAAGCATATCATCGACAAGGTCTTTGAACCCTATTTTTCAACGAAAGATAATAAAAATGGTACCGGAGTAGGGCTCTACATGAGTAAACTGATAGTTGAGAAACATATGAAAGGTAAGATATTGGTCAAAAACCATGATGACGGTGTCTGTTTCACACTTTTATTACCTTTTGATTTCTAGGAACAGACCATGAAAAGATTATGCCTTGGTGAGTTGATCATCGAACATCGTATCAACCCCCGTATGAAAAACAGCTATATTCTTATAGACAAAGAGGAGCAGGTCATCCTCAAGACACCTTGCATCTCTCATTCAGAGGCGATGTATATAGTTGAAAAGAGATCGGCCTGGATCCATCGAAAACTCGATGAACAGAAACGAAAAGATGACTACTCTTACGAACCCGGTAGTGAGGTGCGTTATCTGGGAGAACTCTATCAGGTGTCGGACAATATACTCTTTGATGATCTCAGTAGTGCACTGAAGCGTCTACGAACGCGTACTCATGAGAGTCTGGCACGTTGTTATGATACTTTCTACAAAGTACGAGCCGCAGATCATCTCAGTGAGCGTTTGCACTACTTTGAGGTGTTGACCGGTCTGGAGGCTTCCGGGATCAGGTTTCGAAAGATGCGAAGCAGGTGGGGAAGCTGTTCAAGCAGAAGGATGATCACTTTTAATACTCAGCTTATGCAGCTTCCTACAAGACTTATAGATTACGTCATCGTACATGAACTCGCACATATACGTCATATGGATCACTCCAAAGCATTCTATAAAGAGGTCGAAAGACACCTCCCAGATTTCCGAGACCATCAACGAGCGCTACGAAACATCCGTCTTCGCTAAGGTGGTGTGAGCGGGCATCATGAGACACCCTTGCTCGTATTATCTCAAAGAGGTAGTGACGGAGTGTATTCCAGGCTTATCAAAGTCAAGCTCGACCGTCCTGCTATCTATGGTAGACACTTTGTCAGCACCGGTAAACATATAGTCCTGACTTTTTTGTGCGAGCGCAAGACGTACTTTTCCTTCACCTTCAAAACTAAAAGAGAGTGTGTTTCCATCACCTTTGACAGAGAGTAGGTCTGCACGCATTGGTAGTGCAGTGATATGTGTGACCTTAGCCGCCTTATCACCTGGGTGGATGACATAATCACCACCATCGCGGTCAAGAAACACACGTTCGTCATCATAGGCATACCAGTTGTCGACTTTTTTGATCACTTTCCCTGCTCTCAACTCTACCGCTAAAGAGAACTTTCCGGCATTACGTGAATCGGTATTGACCAGTATGCTCTGTCCATCATGTTCGACTGAGAGACGAGTCTCTTTGAATGAAGTGATCCGTTGAGCGACATCTTTAGAGGTAAGAAACTCTGCATCATCATCGTAAGCAGTCTTGATGGAGTCAGTGAACATCGCAACGTCATAAGGTGTACCGTTTATTGAAGCGTGGTCGTGCCATGGCCAGTGGATTATTGGTTGGGATGCATGTCGCATAGTCCCTTTATACTCATCTAACCAGTAGCGTTCGACGTCTGCCTCATCTTGTAGTGCATAAGGTATGCTACGAACACGTTGAGTACGCCATGTTGGAGCAAGCTGTTCACTGATGATATCCATAGCTTGGCCATACTCAAATCCTGACCCTGTCGATATTGATCCCAAAGTAAAACTGTGTGTCCCTATCTCATTACCCAAAGCCATACACTTCTGATATAAGGATGTGGACTGGTTCCAGTCACTGTTTTTGGTAGATGGATTTTTACCTGAATCAATAAAGTAACTTCCAACAAAGTCATACTCTGCTTTCCATATCTCAAGCAAAGAGAGTAGCGCACGGTCACTGAGTTCTTCTTCTTGCTCTTTCTCACTTTGATCTAGATCGTTGCGTGCTATAAAGAGGCTCTTCTGACGTCCCATCTTTAAGGCTATTGGTGTCTCTTTCCCGTAGATAACCCATTGTAGAGCAGACCATAAAAGATTGGTATCACCCATGAACTCTAAGGAGCTGAAGTGCACGTGGCGGGCTCCCGTCTCTATTGCTAATACGGCATCATACTCCCCTGACTTGCTGCCCGAGACAGACTGTGTCGCCAATGTGCTCACTGGTTGGGTCATGACACCATTGCTCGCTGCGGAAAAGTAGCTATACCAGTGATTACCTCCATAGGTGGAGATGGTCTCGGCTGGGGCATACCTGTCCATCGCAGGGTGAGATGACTTACCCGCCTTGAGGGTGATATCCACTGGACCCGCACCAGTCACCCGACCGATGCCAAGTATCTGCTTCATATGACGATAAGCATCACCTTCAATAGGAGTACCATCAGAACCGTTGGTCATCCAGTCACCGGAGGTTATGATACCAATACCGTAGTGATAGACTGCCTGATAAAGGTTCTCAAGGATACGCTCAGACTTATCAGATGGTACAGAAGCAAATGAGGGGAAGATCAGTACATCATAGTCTACCAACCTGGAGAGATCAGTAAGATCGTCTTCGCTTAAAAGATCAAACGGGATCCCTGCCATCATCGATTGGTTCTGTATGGTCATAAAGAGCTGGGTGTGTGCTTTTTTAGTGTGCTCATCGCTGTCAAAGAAGTTCGCTCTACTGGTCTCAGAGTAGACGATACCTACACGTTTACTACGATCTTTACGAGGTGGAAGTTCGATGCTGTTGTTAGTGACAGTGAATTGACCCGTAGAGTAATCTGCTGGAAAGAAGATGGCATTGTTGATGTCACCCATTAAAGAGATCTTCTTTTTTGGTGAGCCTATTGATACGGCAGGGATAGCAAACTCCAAAATAGTACCGTCTTCATTATAGCTATATGCCAATGCTCCACCTACAGGCTCTCCATAGGGATCGCCCTTGTAAAGAAAAGGTCTTTTATCGGGACTTATATTGACATAATATTCAGCTCCAACATAATTGCCCCACACCTGATGACCACTCTTGGCATCATTATCGGTGTTTAACCAAAATGTAGTCTCTGGCCTGATGACAGTCCCATTGGTCTCCACAGCAAAAAGATATGTCGGCTTGGGCGATGTGACAGACTTCACATATATCTTCTCTGCACTGTTGACAAGTGTCGGAGGTAGGTCTAATGGTAGGTTTACCAGAGACATCGCACTCCAGTCGTCGATCGACCCATCAAGGTCGATCTCTCCGTAACTCTTGATGATAGCTATAGGATCTGTATTGGCAGTTGGACTATTGTAAAGGATGAACTGTCCGTTGGAGTAGATGGCAGGCAAAAAGGTGTCGTTGTTGATGTCACCGATGAGACCAATACTCTCTTCTGGTGACCCAATGGATGAAGCAGGTAATGCGATCTCGACTGTCTTGCCATCTACGCTATAACTATGGTCAAGTGGTCCGATCACGAACTCACCAAATCTTTTACCATTGTAAAGATAAGGTTTGCCGTCGGAATGGATGTTGATGTAATACTCGGCTCCACCATATTTATCCCAGACCTGATGACCTGTCTTCTCATCATCATCAGTATTAAGCCAGATGGTCGTCTCCGGACCGATAGTCTTATCTGAAGTCTCAATAGCAAAAAGATATGTCGGCTTGTGCATACTTACAAACTTAGCATAAAGAGCATCTTTATCACTATTTAGACGTTCAGTCGCATTCCAGTCATCGAGACTTCCATCGACAGTGGTAATATCATAAGTATTTGCCATGAGAGTCGAATAGGCTAAAGACCATACAATGGCCAATACGCTAAGAAGGGATAAGGACCTGTTATCTTTTACGCTCATCTGTTAGTCTCCATATATACACAATATCTTAACAAAAGTGTTATAATAAATTATTATCTTAAGAATTGCTTTGCTTGTGCGTAATTCTATCAAAAAGTCCTTACTATGTAAAGATGATTACATAATGTAACATGATTGGGATCTTTTACATTATATATAACAAATATATCTGGTAAAATAGAATTTATATTAAACAATATGATGATATTTTTGAAGAATTCACATAGAGAATATGAATTTTGGGTACTTAGAGGATCTGGTCATCTATACACAAAGACATTCAAAGTAAGATATCTATTTTTTGTAGGTGACTCGAATGTCAGACTACAGTATGTTTTGATCCGGCATACTGATATTTGATCGTTCGTTTATATGTCCTTCCTTTTGAGTCGGATCCTATAAATCTGATCCATACTGACACTGGGACATCAAAATATTGCCAGATCTCTCCATCGCTGAACTCGATCTCAAGCATAGACTCCTTTGTATCATAACCCGCACTTAAGATCATAGAAGACACTATGTCTGTCCTGTTCATAAAGATCTCCTTTTTGAAAAGTATAGTATTACCAACCCTCGTTTAAAGTAATACTCTTTAATGAGGTTTTGTAAACAGAGCATACCCAATAGAGATCTGTAGATAATCACAAAGATTCGATTCAGGCTATTTTCTATGAGGAGAAGCCCTCTTATAGGTCAGATCGTTGTGATCTACTTCAAGCATATTGTCTATTCAGGACATCTCTATCTAAGATAGACAGTGCTCTTCAAGATAAGTAGGTGATGCTTATACAGGTCATCGTCTATAGTAAGACCATTAGATGACATCAAACTCCTTTTCTATCAACGTGATCCCATTTGCGATGATAGCCAACTTATGTCTTCCTCTGTAGTACTTTCGAGTTGTGATAGGTCTGAACGAGTAGGAGCTTGAGATATCTTTATAGCTCTTATTGACAAGGCCTTCTGAGATCTTAAACACTTTTGTAGAGTATCGGTTGTTTTGTCGTAAAAAGCTTACTGCGTATTCGACTCTGAGTCTTCCCAGGACATCTTTGGAGCTTAACCTGAAGGTGAAGTCTATCTTCTCTCCCATCTTCACCTCATCAGGCATTAGAAATTCATCGATCTGGAGACCTTTGATCGCATCGAGGCCAAATAGGGCTAAGGTATCTCTATTGCCACGCTTTAAAAGTGTTCGGCAAGCATGCTTGATGACCTTATCTCTTTTGAGATCGGTTCCTATCCATCTTTTTGGTTCCTTCTAAAAAAGTGTGGGTAGTCCTCCACCTAGATCTCCCTGTATTTATGATTAACGATACTAAAGTCTAATCTTCCAGTGAGTAGATAGACG
>JADGEC010000112.1 GCA_016744575.1 Sulfurimonadaceae bacterium
AACTACCTTTTAAGCATGTTCGGAAGCAGTGACTTCAGTTTTGAGGATGGCGGCTTTCAACGCCTCTGGATCGACTACAAATATGACGACTCGTTCTCTATAAACGGTGGCATCGTGGACTACATCGGGGGTGATGGAGTCGTGCCATTTTACAATGCCATCAAGAACAATGACAGAGTCTTTGCAGAGCTAGTCTATAACTTTTGACTCCTCTTGGGGTAGAGAAGTCAGATGAGGCTGTATGTACTCTTTATCACTGAACAAGACCTTTTTTTCTGTTAGAATCTCACCAACCACATAAGGGCACCTCTATTAACCCTGTACGCTAATAAAAACCTGCCTTCATCACAAAGTCGTATGAAACGCTGATGATGTACAGGGTCATTAGAGGTGCCCATAAACAACAATAGGTCTGATCATGCGATATCTTTTCATCTTTCTATTAGCCCTAAATACATCGAACGCAGAAAATAGAGATTGGGAGTATGAACGTATCAACTTCTATTTTGAGAACGATATCTTCTCCAATTCTGCTACAGATAACGAATACTCAGACGGGGGACGTCTATCTGCAGTCATGTACCGACCAGATGGACGTGATGAGTGGTTGAACATCCCTTTTATCGATAAGCCATATAGTGCGCACTTCATCTCTTTTGCACTGACACAGCAGATCTTCACACCAGATGATCTATCTCAGAAGGAGCTCATCAAAGATGACCGCCCTTATGCGGGATGGCTCTACCTTGAGATGGGACTGCATCAAAGCACGGCGACTGACCTTGATTCGCTATCGGTGCAACTGGGTGTCGTCGGTCCCGCTTCAGGCATGGAGCAGCTGCAAAAATACATCCATGAGCAGATAGGTTCGGATAGACCTGAGGGCTGGGACCATCAACTGGGAAATGAAGTGGGGCTTCAGTTGAACTATCAACATAAATGGCGTTATGTCCCCAGAAAGGTATGGGGATTGGATTCGAGTCTCATCCCTTTTGTCGGCGGTGAGTTTGGGAACATCTCCATAAAAGCAAACGCAGGTGCCACCTACCGAATAGGATGGAACGTTCCTGAAGACTTTGGGTCGACCTCGATCGATGAAGGAGGGGAGAACGGTATTCCCATCCGCACCGGTTGTCTCTGCCCTTCATCAAAACCGTGGAGTCTAAACCTGGGTCTTTCTGCCGGTGCTTCATTTGTAGCGAGAGATATTTTTCTGGATGGAAACACTTTTAGTGATAGTCATTCAGTTGATAAGCACTACCTCAAAGGCTATGGAAGTATCGGTATCTCCGCACGCTATGAGAACTACAGTATTGACTATATTCAGACTTACCATACCAGGCAGTTTCATAACAATAAGGACATCCATAATATTGGCAGTGTAGTCTTGTCCTACTTGTTCTCTTCTTGACAGGTAGATCATGACGAAAAAGCATTATGAGGTGGTCCAATCTCTATAAAATGTGGATTTTTTAGCCATCCTTGTCGCAAAAGGGATCTTAGAAGTGCCCTGAAAATTGTAATGATTAGAGATGGTATCTAAGAGATGTGTCATGCAGAAGATCGCATACTCCAGAAGTGGTCGTTCAGAAGATCTTGTTTGATAGTATGCGCATGCTTTTTAGAAAGCAATGATATGGATCAATATTAAGGGTATTTACTTCTGAACGGTCAATAGGGCTGCTATAAAGGCAATGAAGATCTCTGGATGACCTCTATTTTCCTTCTCGATAACTTTATCATGCCCTCTTTTTCAAAGCCTTTTAAAAGACGACTAATCACTTCACGCGAAGTCCCTATGATGTCGGCGATCTCTTCATGAGTGATCGAGATCTTCTTATCTTCATGTGAGTCTATCCACTGCATCAGACGTTTGTCTAAGCTCATGAAGCGTACCTCTTCGATGAGAGAAGCCATCTTCTCCATACGATTGACATACTGGTCAAAGACATAACGTTGGAACTCTTTATCCTCGACAAAAAGTTCGGCGATGAGTGATGCGGGTATATCGTAGCCTTCAAGATCGGTCTCGGCAATAGCTGTACCGACTGCAGGAGCACTGTTGTAAGAACTGGTAAAATTGACATTACACTGTTCACCCTGCTCAAAATAGAACAAGAGGACACTCTGTCCATTCTCATTTTGGCGGGAGACACGCACACGTCCTTTTGTCAAAAAAAGAATGTCTACACAGATGTCACCCTGGGCATAAAGCTGTGTATCGACTGGTACTTTGATATAAGTACTGTTCCTTAAAAGCTTTTCTTGTGTTACCGGAGAGAGTTTACTAAAAAAACTAAATTCACGCATCATGACTCCTATTTAGGCAGTATTTTACAGCAAACATACTGTGACAATAGTGCAAATATGTGCTATTGAAATTATCACTTGAAAGGTCCTTCTAGTCTATTCAGAAAATGATCATTATCGAATGTGATCATAAGCACAGACATAACCCTCGTATTATTTGTATTATATGACAAAGCAAGGAGAGCTATTATGAGCTTGTCTAAACAGATGGAAGAGATGCAAACAGAGTTTATAAAGCAGGTACCGGAAGAGATTGCTAAAGTGATGCAAGATGCTACCGAAAAGCTGACACAGTCGGGCATTGAAGAACAATGCCTAAAAGTCGGTGATAAGATGCCCATGTTTGTCTTACCCAATGCGATTGGTGATCTGATCTCTTCTACAACACTTCTTAAGAAAGGTCCTTTAGTAATAGATTTCTATAGAGGCGCCTGGTGCCCCTACTGCAACCTTGAGCTCAGAGCGTTTCAAGAGGCCCTTGGAGGGATGAAAGGAGTCGGTGCACAATTAGTAGCCATCTCACCAAATCTTCCTGATGGATCGTTGACATCTATAGAAAAACACTCCTTAGGATTTGAAGTATTGACTGATCATAGAAATGAGATGGCACGTCAGTTTGGTCTAGTCTACAGACTCGATGAGAGACTGGAAGATATATACAGACGATTTGGCATAGATATACCTGCGATGAATGGAGATGAAAGTTATGAGATCCCTATTCCGGCAACGTATGTGATCAATACTGACGGCAGTATCGTGTCAGCTTTCATCGAAGCAGATCATACTAAGCGGGAAGAGCCTGCTGAAGTCATTGAGACTCTGAAGACATTGTTGTAAACGGGCACCCTTTGATGCCATTTGGAATCGGAAGGCTCTGCCTCCGCAGTTTGGGAGTCATAGTGGAGAGTGCCAAAGGTTAGCACTCCTAAGACTCTCCGTTTCCAAAGACGTGTGTTATGTGCCATTTCGAAGCACATGATAGACTTAAGATGCTTGACCCAAGGGCACTTCTAATCACACTGTATGTCATTAGAGCGGTCCATACATCGATGAGACCTTACTCGATAAGAATATGCATTTAGCACATTTCTCATTCGAGCTATCATTTTGTCTGTTCTTTACATGAAATACGACTACACCTGAAAGGCCTATTATGACACAAAACCATTATGAGGTGATCATCATCGGCGGCGGGATATCGGGTACTGCTCTTTTTTATGAGTTGGGACGTTATACCACGGCCAGTTCTATCTGTCTGCTTGAAAAATATGATTCGCTTGCTACACTTAACTCCAGCGGTTCGGCCAACTCTCAGACGTTACATAGCGGTGACATCGAAACGAACTACACCCTTGAGAAGGCGGTAAAGGTCAAACAAACAGCCAAGATGGTAGAGCGATACTGCCTGCAGCATGCTTATGAGGACAAGGTGATCTTTTCGCATCAGAAGATGGCACTTGGGGTGGGTTATGAAGAGGTGGATTATATGAAAAAGCGGTACAAAGAGTTTAAGACACTCTATCCGCATCTTGAGCTCTATGACAAAAAAAGACTGGCTGAGATCGAACCGGCCGTCATCTATGATGAGAACGGAAAAGAGCGGCCTGATGAGATCGTCGGTGTTGGTGCGCAAGGTGCGTATACGACGGTCGATTTCAAAGCTTTAAGCGATACTTTTGTCGAAAACACACTTAAGATCAAAGAGAAGATAACGGATGTCTTCTTTAATAACGAGGTACTTCAGATCCAGAAGATCGGCAGTATCTTTCATGTGGAGACGACTATGAGTCAGTTCACCGCTGACTTTGTGGTGGTGGACGCAGGTGCGCACAGTCTCTTCCTTGCGCATAAGATGGGTCATGGACTGGACTATGGTCTGCTTCCGATGGCAGGAAGTTTTTACCTTTCGACAAAAAAGATACTCAACGGAAAAGTCTATATGGTCCAAAACCCGAAACTGCCGTTTGCCGCGCTGCATGGTGATCCGGATATTTTGGTCAGCGGTCACACAAGGTTTGGTCCTACGGCGCTGGTCCTGCCAAAACTCGAACGCTATAAGCCCGGCAGCTATCTGGATTTCTTAAAGACCCTGCGTCTAGACCATAATGTCATCAAGATATTTGCAGAGTTACTGGGAGATAAGGATATACGTGATTATATAGTCAGGAACTTTCTCTTTGAGATCCCCTATATCAACAAGAGACTCTTTGTCCAAGATGCCAGAAAGATAGTGCCTTCGCTTACGGAAGTAGATATCAGGTATGCTAAAGGTTTTGGGGGCATAAGACCGCAGATCTTGGACAAGAAGAATCAAAAGTTGATGCTGGGAGAGGCATCGATCGATACAGGAGAGGGAATCATCTTTAACATGACACCCTCTCCCGGAGCAACTAGTTGTCTGGGTAATGCAGTGAGAGATGTGAAGGTCATCTGCGATCATCTAAGTCTCGATTTTGATGAAGCCGGATTTGAACATGATCTGGTCGAGCAAGAAGGAGAAAAAAATGGACACTAATACAATAGACTCACCAAAAAAACGACTGCTCTATATCACAGATCAGCAGGAGTATACTGAGCATGGTACGATCGCACCACTGTTCAATGGTTATTTGAAAGCTTATCTCGATGTCCATATAGTCTATTTCACAAAATATAAGAACAGTTTTCAGACAAAAGGGACGGATCACATAGTCCCTATTAGATATAAAAAAGATATATGCAGTTATCTGGAGTCAAAAGGTATCGACCTGGGTTCATACGAGCTTATCTTTGTGCGTAATATGTATGATGTCCTGAGACTGGTACTCAGGCAAAGAGCGCTGTCTCACTATAAAGTCGGCTTTAGAGTATCGGTGCCGCGGACGTCTGAAGCATATGAGGCAGGTAAGAAGAAGGATAAAGCGACACTCTATGCAGAAGTGCATAGGAGAATATATGACTATCGTCGTACCAAGCTTATCAATCAATGTGATCTTTTTTTACCTACATCAAAAAAGATGAGAGAGCTCTTCTATCTCAATAGTACCACCCGGTGTCACGCACTTCCACCGGGGTTGGACCCTGTTCGTGTGCAGGTACATCAACATCTCTCCTGCGATGAGATCCGTTTCATCTATGTCGGTTCACTCGATAGACTCAGACGTTTTGATGTCATCCTTGATGCCTTGGCTGGACTCTCTTCAAAGCAGTGGTCTCTGAGTATTGTGACCTTTGATCCGACCTACATCAACGCGCTGCTGGTGGATTATCCGGAGATATCGGAGCAGATAGAGATCGTTCATGCAGGGAGCCTGGATGAATTGATGCAACAGATACAGCGTTGTGATGTCGGCATCGCGATGATGCCGGACATCTCCCTTTACAGCAGTACCATCCGGGCAAAAGTAATGGATTACTATACTTGTGGTGTCCCGGTACTGATGAGTGATAATGAGAGTAACAGATCTATGTTTAAAGATGGGGAGAGTGCTTACCTCTGTAGTTTTGAGTCGGAGGCTGTCCGTGAACGACTAAAGCTTTTTATGGACTGCTCGCAAGAGGAGATAGTAAGGATCGGTCAGGCAGGTCAAGAGAAGCTTTTGGGCATGGAGCGAAACTATGAGGTCATGGCTAAGAGGCTATATGAAGTAGTCGAGTCTCTCTGAAGGCTGGTTTTAAGTCATCTCTTTTATAAAAGGGATATAAGAAGTCCCTTTTTGTCTCCCATCTGAAGAAGATGGGAAAAATCTCTATTGCATCATCGTCGAACCGGTGTCGGTATCACTGACCGGCATCATCGGGAGAAAGGTACGGACACATTTTACTTCGAGTCCGATCTCTACATCAAGCAGTCCTGTCTCGCCTTCAGGCGGTCGGTTATGGGTGTTGACACGAACATGATGCGTGTCATCTCTTCCAGTCGCAGCTAGATAGTCACTATCTATATTTGAATATACCGGAGTGATACCCATCATCAGTGTGGCCTTGACCATCTCCTCAGCTTCCCAAGCACTCGGAAGTCTCCAGTCGTCATGTGTTGCAAAGGTCAGATCCGCACAGAAGGTCTGCGCCTCTTCGACAGTAGCAGCATTTACAGTGCTCAGACCGCTATTGACAGCAGGTAGCTCATTGTTCCCATCTGTCCACTCCAGGTTCGTCATGGCATCACGAAGCATCATCTCGTTCGGGGCCCGCATATCCATAGGCATGTCCATACCCATATCGACCTGCTCAAATCGCGGGATGTTGTTATCAGCCATATCCTGCATCATGTCCAGCATCTGCTGCATCATCTCCATGGAGATGAAACTACGTACACATTTGACGTCTGTCTTCTCGTCTGCCCACTCCTGCAACACACCTTTTGGCGGTTTGTTGCGTGTCGTTATGGTCTTAACATCAGAGAGGCCATCCGTATAACCAATGATCTGCGGAATAAGATCGTCTGCATAGACAGGTGCGAACTCGTCAAGAGAGGCCAATTGGATCATATCCTGAGCTTCTAAAGCAGTGGGGACTCTCCAGTCGGCATGAGTGGCAAACGTCACGTTCTCACAGAATAAGAATGCCTCATCCAGCGCATCAGAACGCAGTGTCCCTTCCGGGATTGAAGCCAGTCCGGAAGGAACACCGTCTATGCCATTGTTACCATTTATCCATTCAAGTGAGGTATTCATGTCCTGAAGCAGCATCTCGTCTGGAGCCTGCATGCCCATAGGCATGTCCATACCCATCTGCGTCTGTATGAATCGTGGTGTTAACTGAGTGTTGTTCTCATCTGTAGCATCACTGGAGTCATTACAACCAGTAAGTGCGGCGATAGCGATGTTGATCACAATTATTTTCGAAAGTGAGGATCTTGAGAGTCTCATAGTCTGCCCTTGCTCTATTTTAGATAGGGGCATTCTAACTATTATAAAAAGTGATGTCTGCGACCTAAGTCACATAGTGACCTGATACGATCTACTTTTCAGAAGCCTTAGTCGTAATAGCATCTAAGGCTTCTGTCATCTTAGCGACCATCTTACACCCTTTAAGTGTAAAGTGTCTACTCCACTCTCCTGGGTCTCTATAGACGATCCTAGTTTGATCGTCTTGGCTGTACACTAAGACTCTGATGGGCAGGTCAAGCGCTGTGAGCGGGTCTTTCTGCATGAGTCTTGTGCCCATCTTTGGACTGCCAAACAAGATCACTTTTGTCTCTGCTAAGTCCATATCTACTTTTAAAGCACCTTTACGATGGTCGATGATGGTAAACACTCCTAGACCTTGTTTCGACGCTATGATCTTTTCAATTTTTGCGATAGTCGCATCTACACTCAATGCTCCATTTTTTACCACATACTCAGAAGCATTCATCACTAAGGGTATTAGGACTATAAGTAGTCCTGATCTTATATATCTGTTCATCTTTTTCCTTTTATAAGCTCTTATAGACTCTCCTGATCTACGATCTCTATCCTCTTTCTCGATAGTCTTACCAATCCTTTTTTTTCAAATCCTTTTAATAAACGACTGATCACTTCACGTGACGTCCCAATGACATCAGAGATCTCTTCATGGGTCATCGATATCTTTTCATCAGAGTGTGAGTCAAGCCACTGTAACAGACGTTTATCCAGACTCATAAAACGTACCTCTCCGATCAAAGAAGCCATCTTTTCCATACGATTGACATACTGGTCAAAGACATAACATTTAAACTCTTTATCTTCAGCAAAAAGTTTAGTAATCAGTGATGCTGGGATATTATAACCTTCCAAGTCAGTCTCGGCAATAGCTGTACCTATCATAGGCGTACTGTTGTCAGCACTGGTAAAATCAATATTACAATGCTTACCTTGTTCAAAATAAAATAGTAAGACACTTTGCCCATTCTCGTACTGACGGGTGACACGTACACGCCCTTTAGTCAAATAGAGTACATCTACACATACATCACCTTGTGCATATAACCGAGTGCCGATCGGGATCTTAATATGCAGACAATTTTTTAAAAGGCTGTCTTGTGATTTTTTTGAGAGTTTACTAAAAAAATCAACTTCGTGCATCATGGCTCCTATAAGACTCATGTTCTAAGTAAAAAGTTCGTCTATAAAATAGCGCGGATCTCTTCATCTATGTCGTCACGGATCACATCACGGACGTCTATTGACTTGCCTTCCTCATCCAGTGTGACAAATGTGAATATCGCATCAGTGACACTGTACTCATCATGCGACTGTTTGCAGCGTACCATCACATTGACATCTATCTTGATGGAACTTCTACCTATCCCAATGATCTCCGTATAGATGGTGACGATATCCCCATTGCGAATAGGTTTCAAAAAATGCAGATCAGTGACGGATACCGTAACGGTATCTGCAACGACGATCTCATCGACTGCGATGGAAGCAGCTTTGTCCATCTTGGCCATGATCCAGCCTCCAAAGACAGTTCCGGACGGGTTTAGATCAGTAGGGTAAGCCCTTCCTCTTAATGCTATATCTTTCATCACTTAATCCTCTAACGTCTCTTTGAAATAGTTATCTACATCCTGATAGGTCTTACCGGTATGGTCTTTGAAAATAAGGTGTTCTTTTGAAAGATCGTTTAGGTCTTTGAGCCCCATGATGGCGAGCAGCCCTCGAATACCGTGTTTTAGCTGGTCATGATAAGATGCGACATTTCTGGCTTTTTGTTCTGTCAGAAAAGAGGCGCGTTTTTTCTTGTCCTGAGTGGCCAGTCCAACTGGGCAGTGCCTGCCGTGGGCACCTGAACACTCTCGTGCTCGGATACACCCAGCACTCATCATGAACGCACGAGCAATAGCGACAAAGTCTGCTCCGATACCAAAAAGTACGATGGCATCATCAGGTGTCAATACTTTCTCACTGGCGATAAGTCTGACTTTATCTCGTACACCGACCTCTTTTAAGGTCGTATCAGCGATATAGAGCGCTTTGGAGATGGTCATCCCGACAGTCATCATCATCTCTAGCGGTGCCGCGCCACTGCCGCCGTCACCACCATCGATGGTGATGAAGTCAGGATAAGCAGGAGATCCCTCTTTTATGCGGCTGGCTATAAGATCGGCGTACTCCTGAAAAGCTATTTTAGAGGAGATGACGATCTTCACACCGACGGGCTTATCACTAAGTTCTTTAAGTCGGCCGATGAAATCAAATAGCCTGTTTAACGTCTGTGCATAAGGGAACTGGTTAGGACTGAAGAGGTCTTTATGCGCTTCGACTCCACGATAATACGCGATAGCCTCGCTCACTTTGTCTCCAAGCAGTTTACCACCGGTCTGTTTAGCTCCCTGCGCCATCTTGATCTCAGTCATACGCGAAAAACGCATCACTTTCGCATAACGTTGCTCATCAAAAGCACCATCCTTGTCTCGTACACCATAAAGCCCACTTCCCATCTGAAAGATGATGTCAGGGATATCAGAAGGGACCTCTTCAGGAAAGTCTTTAAGTGGTGCGTCCCAGTCCACACGAAAGCAGACCTTACTCTTTTTGTCGAACAGGTAGCTGTCCTCATCGGCCGTGTTGATGACCATATGGCGGTAGACTGTCTGTGCGACCGCTTTGTTCGTCACAAGACCTAGTAAGGTGTAGATACCTTTGGCAAAGAAGGTCCCTTCTTTCACATCAAGATAGCGTTTACACTCTGGCGTATATTGATGTGTGTATAAGAAGTTAGAGGTAAGGCTTCCTTCTCCGGTATTAATAGGAAATCGACCCAGATAGGCACCTTTTGAAAAAGCACGTGTGCCTTCAGGTGAGATAGCCCCATCACTCATCGCACTTCGTCCAAAGACGGAACGTGTTGTGAACGGTATTTTGGTGTCTTCTCCAAATGTGACACTGAAGTCGTTGTTCACCTCTTCACTGTTTAAGACAGTATTGGCGTTCTTGATAGAAAGTCGTGCGCTATTTTGGGGTTGTCCGGGAGAGAACGAGGCGTAGGCAGAACGACGTTCGGCTGCATCATAGACCCACTTGACTTTGTCAAAAGACTCATAGAACTTCTCATCACCAAAATACTGGCGCATAGGGTCACGCAACAGGTAGAAGAGATAACGCATACGTCCTATAAGTGGATAGTTGATAAGCAGTTGGTCCTGTCGCTGGATAAAACGGTCATAGATAAACAAGATGACAGAGATCACCAATAAAAGCACGATAGATGCTTTTATGATGAACGATAGTATGGGGAAATCATAAGCACTAAGGTCTTTAGTGAAGATAAGCAGGTCTTCCATCTCTACTCCTTTTTATCTAGGAAGACGCTATCAAGACTAAAACGTCCGGCACCTTGTGAAAAGAAGATGAACAAGAAGAGCATATAGTACAGTGGGATCTCATAACCGTTGTTTCCAGCTGAGAAGCCGTTTGGAAGGTGTACAGTGACTATGGCTACTATCATGATGACGATCAGCGGCAGAGAGATGAGACGTGTGAACAGCCCCAGGGCTAACAGGACCACACCGATAAGTTCGGTACTGGCTGCCATATAGGCATTTAACAGTGGGAACGGGATGCCAATAGAACCAAACCACTCTGCGACAGAACCGATATCGGCCCACTTCATCATAGCGGGTTCATAAAAACCATAGGCGACTGCCAAGCGGGCAAAGAGTAGGGCAGGTGATCGGAAATATTCACTTAGGTGTGAGAACTCTTGATAGCTCTTTTTGAGGTTCATG
>JADGEC010000215.1 GCA_016744575.1 Sulfurimonadaceae bacterium
CCCTCACAAGCTCTCACACAGATCTCGATATCAGCAATATCTCCTTCGATGAAAGTGAACCTCTGTGCAGCTTCTGTACCTACTGATGCAAGGACATCATCGATGTTATGCTGATGGCCTGTAGAGAAGTTATCCAGACCAACGACTCTTTGAGAATGTGTCAACAAGAACTCCATCAGATTAGAACCGATGAAACCGGCATTTCCAGTTACCAGCCACGTCTTCTTCTCGGTCTTAAATGTCTCTAGCAATGCCTCAAACGTACTCATCAGAGTCTTCCATCACTTTTTTTAAGTTTTGACTTAATATCATACACTATTGCATTGGTGCCGTTTTTTATCTTCTCTATCTCGATCTCTGAGAACTTGTCATGTGCTACTGCTAAGACAATCGCATCATAAAACTTCTTATATATTTCATCTTTTTCCAGTAGACTAAAACCGTACTCTCGTTCTACTTCTTGGGAATCAGCCCATGGGTCATAGACATCCACATCTGTCCCAAACTCCTTAAACTCACTGATCACATCGATGACACGAGAATTGCGAATATCTGGGCAGTTTTCTTTAAACGTAATTCCAAGGACTAAGACCTTCGCATCAAAAATCTTGTGCTCTTTTTGGATCATCAATTTCAGTACCTGGTTAGCGACATACATACCCATATTGTCATTTAGACGTCGGCCAGCCAGAATGATTTCCGGGTTATATCCTACTGCTTCAGCTTTATAGGTCAAATAGTATGGGTCTACTCCAATACAGTGACCACCGACAAGTCCTGGTTTAAATGGCAGAAAGTTCCATTTCGTTCCTGCAGCTTCAAGTACCGCTTCTGTGTCGATATCCAGTTTATTGAAAATAATAGCCAGTTCATTGATAAAAGCAATATTTATGTCTCTTTGAGAATTTTCGATTACCTTGGCCGCTTCAGCTACTTTGATACTAGGGGCTAGATGTGTCCCAGCAGTTATCACACTTTTATAAAGAGCATCAACCTGCTCACCGATCTCCGGCGTGGAACCAGCTGTGACCTTCATGATCTTAGTAACTGTATGTTCCTTATCTCCTGGGTTTATCCGTTCAGGAGAATAACCACAATAAAAATCCACATTAAACTTAAGTCTGGAAAACTTTTCCAAGATCGGTACACATCTCTCTTCTGTAGCACCAGGATAGACAGTGGACTCATAGATGACGATATCGTCTTTTGTCAAGACCTTACCGATTGACTCACTTGCTCCGAGTAAAGGTCTAAGGTCCGGGCGTTTATGTTTATCAATAGGAGTCGGGACTGTGACTATGTAGATATTACAGTTTGCGATCTCTTCGAGAGTATCAGTAAATCTTATGCCATTAACTAATGCTTCATTGACTTGATTTTCATTTAATTCTAGAGTTCTGTCAATGCCATTGTTAAGTTCTTCAATGCGCCATCTAGCGATATCAAAACCAATAACACTATATTTGCTTGAGAACGCGTGGGCAAGTGGCAGACCGACATAACCTAGGCCGATTACTGCGATCTTATAATTGTTCATTTAGGTGACCACCTTTACTTAAATAATAATATAGAATACGGATTATACATTGACAGTATCACAAAAGTCATCACATTATTGACAAGATTCGTAATTATACACCTTAAAGCATATAGAATCTTGAAATATAAACATCAAAACACGGACAAATATAATACACTCTCGCCGCAAGCGACGGGGTATCTCAGAAATCTAAGATCTGTTGCCCTTTATGCAACTTGGTATACTCTGCTTCTTTACCCTGATCCTGAATATACCTCTTTATCACCTCTTGGTTCGCATACATCCCGACTGTATTAGCGTAATACCCACTTGTCCAAAGATTCCCACCCCACAGCTTTCTCTTAAGACCCTTGTGTTGTGAGAAGATCTCTCTCGCTGTGATACTCTTGATTGTCGTGACGATCTTCGCCACCGTAAACGTCGGGACACTCTGGACCAAAAAATGGACATGGTCTATGTCTGTTCCGATCTCGATGAAATTGATCTCATAGCGATCACTGATGTCTAGGCATACTTGCCTTAGAGTCTCATCGACTTTCTCTATAAAGACCTTCTTACGATACTTCGCCGGAAAGACCAGATGATTTAACAATAGAGTCTTATTGTGACTTTTGTATATATGATGTGCATCCATTCCTCAAAGTATACAAGGTATCGACCCAGTTGCCACATTAAAAAAAGCTGAATCGGATAGATATCTTTGATCTTTTATATATGCCAACCGACCCTTTTCTCATAAGACTTATCATCAAACTTTTGATGGTTCTTGTAAAGAGAGTGTGTGATGAGGATGATCTTACGCATCACAGCGATCTGTGCAGCAGTCGAATGTTTTCCATCTTCTTTTAATCTATCATAGAAGGCTTTCATGTAGCGATTATTGCTGATAGCTGAAAGTACAGGCATGAACAATATACCTCCTACATTCCCGAGGACTCATAACGAGGAAGGCGATTCGACGCCAAGTGCCTGATAGATCTCTTTCTGCTTCTGAAGCACCTCTCCAACACGCAGTCT